>JAJFID010000048.1 GCA_021775325.1 Rhodospirillales bacterium | reverse complement strand
CCTGGACTGGCCCCGGAAAACGGTGCTGGTGCTGGGCTCCGAAGGCAAGGGCCTGCGCCGCATGGTCCGCGAGCACTGCGATTTCCTGGCCCGCATTCCCATGACACCACACATGGAGAGCCTCAATCTCTCCAACGCTGCGGCTATTGCACTGTATGAGATTTACCGTCAGAAACTGGCGTCGTCGTCCTGATTGAGTAACTTGCCGGATGCAGGCAGACTGGTGCTCGTTGCTGCACCAGTGGACGCGCCTGCAGTTGCCGCGCCTGCCGTCCAGCCCCGCGCGCGCGCGTTTCGTGCAGCGCCCACCGGGTCTTTATAGCGTCCGAAGAATGAACGCATGCCGCGCCACAGTTTGGGTGCCAGCCAGGCAAAAATGCACAGCGCGATTACGGCAGCAATCATGAAACCCACCGGTTTGAACAGCGCCAGCGACAGGCCGGAAAACACCAGCACGTCTTCTATCAGCGAGGCGGCAATATTACTGAACGGCTCCGGCGATACGTTGATCACGGCCCGACTGGCCGCCTTGGTGGCGTGGGTGCCCGCCGTCAGCGCGCCACCGGCAATCAGGGCGGCGATAAACTCGGTCTCTTCGCCCATACCGGTCAAGTCCAGCCCGCCCACGGCATTGGCCGCAATCATGGCACCGGCCGGTACGCGGATGAAAGTATGAACCGTGTCCCACAGGGTATCCACCACGGGAATCTTGTCGGCCAGAAACTCAATACAGTAAAGGATAGCAGCAGCAACCAGCACCAGCGGGTTTTCCAGCATCTCCAGGCCGGGCGGCAGGTCGACCACGCCGAACAGACCCAGGCTGCCCACCAGCAACACCGTGGCATAAAGATTGATCCCACTGGCCCACGCCGCGCCAACCGCCAATGTGAGGATTTCCATGGTTTCCATGGACGGGATTACTCCGAACCCGTGAGTGCGGAACTTTCACCCGGTTCGACCTGCTCTGCTTGTTCCACGTGATCCGAGAGATCAACGGGCGGATCGTTCTGCAAAATCTCGATCAATGACACATCCGGTGTTTCGGTCTCTGCCTGCTCACCCGCAGCCAATCGTGCACGCTCTTCGCGCCGCTGCTGCGCCTTTTCAGCCACCGACGCCTTGCGTGCGGCACACGACGAGCAGTCCACGCCGTCCAGCAGGACTTTGAAGGCTTCAGCACGCTGATGATCTTCATAGGCCTGCCAGGCAAAATTGCCGCCGATGCCGACAATCAGAACAGCAACCAGCACAAGATACGGGTGTCGTTTCAACGGGTTCGCCTTAATCTGTGACAACTTCTGATACAATATGGCCCAATGGCCGGGTGACGCAACCATCATGCCGCGTCCAGGTAAAACCGGCTGATGCAAAAAATCAATCCACGGAGGCGAATTCCGGGTCTTGCGGAGACCGCACAGTGGCTGTATACGATGCCCCACGCACACATGCGGGCCGGCTTAGCTCAGTTGGTAGAGCGGTTGATTTGTAATCAATAGGTCGCGGGTTCGACTCCTGCAGCCGGCACCATTTTTTTTACCATGGCTTACGGGAATTGTGATTTTTCGCTACCAGCGTTAAATCACGAACGGATTGCGGTATGCCATACCTTCCCCTACCCATCCCGATGCAAACGGCCTCGTAACCCCACTCACGGCAGCAATTCAATATCCCTGGTCGTGCTGTATCCGTCGCAGATGTAACAGCAGGAATCGCAGCCGTCGCGGTCATCCTTGCCGGTTCCCCAGTAGGAGCTGGAGTCGCCCTGGACCCAGGCGCCGTAGCAGATTTTCTCGCCTGATCGGCATTCCAGCGAGTATTCATGAAAATCCCAGTCCTTGATGACGTAGGCCGTGCCGTCACCGGGCCATGCGTGGCTGCGGTCCTGAGAGTAAAACTCGATCATGACACTGTTGGGATGGCTGCTTTTGACATACCAGACCAGCGTATCGGCGGACGCCGTACTGGCGGTCGACATGGTCAACATCAAAGCCGCAAAAAGACTTAAAACGATACTTCTGATCCTGGTCATTTTCACCTCCGTTTCGAAATGCCAGCGGTAGACCACTCCCCCATTTGTCTGTAAGCCCTTGAAATGTAGTGTATCCGGTTTGAATTTTGAAAGAAATGAAAAACCCCGCACGATGGCGGGGTTTTTATCTCACTGGTGGCAAAGCGGCAGGCCATGGCGCGTTAGCCGTTTTTCACTTCCAGAACGGTTTCTTCGAGAATATCCAGGGCTTCGGTGAAAACCTCGTCCTGTATGGTGATGGGGGCCAGGAAACGGACCACGTTGCCATAAACACCGCAGGTCAGCAGGATAAGTCCCTTCTCCAGTGCTTTCAGGCGTACGTTGTTGGCGAAATCCGCGTCGGGTTTGCCGGTATCCGTATTGTTGAACTCAATGGCGTTCATGAAACCGGGACCGCGGATATCGACGATTTCCGGTACACTTTCCTGCAACGAGGCCAGACGCTGTTTCAGTCGTGATCCCAAAGCGTTGGCCCGGTCACAAAGCTGCTCTTCCTCGATCACATCAAGCACCGCATGGGCCGCGGCGATGCCCATGGGGCTGCCGCCGTAGGTCCCGCCCAGACCACCCGGCTTGACCGCATCCATCAGGTCGGTGCGGCCGGTCAGCGCGGCCAGCGGGAATCCACCGGCCAGGCTTTTGGCCATGGTGGTAATGTCGGGCGCTGCACTGTGGTGCTCCATGGCAAACATTTTGCCGGTACGCGCGAAACCGGTCTGGACCTCGTCGGCGATCAGCAGCATGCCGTTTTCGTCACACAAGGTGCGCAGACGCTGCATAAGTTCGCGCGGGGCCTCATAAAAGCCACCCTCGCCCTGCACCGGCTCGACGATGATGGCGGCAACACGGGCCGGATCAACATCTGTTTTGAACAACCGGTCCAGTTCCGCAAAAGAATGGTCAACGTCCGTGCCGTGCAGTGAAATCGGGAACGGCACATGGAACACGTCGCTGAACATGGAACCGAAACCGACCTTGTACGGTACAACCTTGCCGGTCAGGGACATGCCCATGTAGGTGCGACCATGAAAAGCGCCGGAGAACGATATGATTGCCGAACGCCCGGTAGCGGCACGGGCAATCTTGACCGCGTTCTCGACGGCTTCCGCGCCGGTTGTCACAAATACGGTTTTTTTGTCGTCACTGGTGCACGGCACGATGGCATTCAGGCGCTCGGCCAGTCGCACATAGTTTTCGTAAGGCACCACCTGATGACAGGTGTGGGTAAACGAATCCAGTTGCTTCTTGACGGCCTCGATCACCTTGGGGTGACGGTGCCCGGTATTAACCACGGCAATGCCGGAGGAAAAATCAATGTAACGGCGGCCTTCGATATCCCAGATTTCCGAGTTTTCGGCGCGGTCCACATAGACCTGGGTCATCATGCCGACGCCCGAAGAAATAGCGTCGTCTTTTCTGGCGGCAACTTCCTTGTTGGTTTGCATTGCTCATACTCGTCAATTGTTATGAATGAAGGGTTGATCTGAATTAAGCGGGGACAATGACGAATACGGCACGCCGACACAATCCCCCATACGGACTACTGAGAGCCCACAAACAGACTGCCGGGGGTTATTGAGACTGCAGGTTCAGGCGTGTCCGCAGGAACCGCATGGTCCGTTGCGCGGTTTTGGCCTCGATACGCTGGTAGACACCCAGCAGGGCTTCCAAATCCTTGTCCTCGGTATCGGCGTTGAGGTTGACGCAGTAGACGATTTCACCGAATACATCGAAATCAATATCGACACTCTTGCAGATGATGGTCAGTTTCTCGGACTCCGGGTCAAAAAACGCCTGTCGCACGACATCCATACTGATATTGGCATACCGCGCCAGCCCGGCAATGAACTCGGGTACCTTGTCTTCCCGGATCAGGCTCAACAGCAATGCGGCGTCTAGCTGACCCATCTTGTCTTTGCGCACGATGAACTTCTCGGCGGGGGTCAGCGCCGCGCTGCCCTTCTGTTCGGCGAACCACTTTTCGGCTTCTTCCAGCAACGCATCGACCTGGGCTTCTTCCACGCCCTCGGTGGCGTTGAGAATACGCTCGCGCATGGCGGAAGACACACGCCAGAACATATCCTGGGCCAGATCGGTGGGCACATCGGCACGTTTCACCAGCGAGACACTCAGGTCATCGTTATCTTTTGCCCGATCAAAGAATTTCTCCATGCCACCGCGCGAAAATTCCGCGCCATTGTTATCAGCCAGCGTGCCGAGCACGTCATTGTCACCTTTGTGAACCAGCACGTCCGTTACCGTCGAGCCCACGGACTCACGCCCGGCGATGGCCTTGAGGTGCTCCTGGCTCTGACTATTGGCGATGCTGACCAGATCTTCGTCCTTCAGCACCGCGCTGTTGCGCAGCACCGGCAGTGCGACCTCCACTTCGTCGTTGGCCAGTGACAGAACCAGATCCTTTGGTGCGTTGCTGACGCTTGAAATAGTCTCCGACAGGTGCTGTCTGACCATGGATTCCACCTGGCCAACCATACCGCCCATGATATCGCCGAAATAGGCCAGCTCCCGCTCGTTCAGCGTTTCAGGGGTTTCCATGAACATGTCGGTGACTTCGCGCAGCAGGTTCTGCCGACTTTCATCGGAGTTCTCCCGGGTCAGTCGCGCCAGGCCTTCCAGATGTGACAGTTTTTCAGACATGACGGACTATCTATGATCTCCGTCCGGATGTGGATTGAAAAATGCGATTCGCTTCCGAACATACAGACGCCAGAGAAATATCCACACGACCCCGACGATAACGAAGTTTATGAAGGGCACGTCCGGATAGTATGGAGCGATAAGCCCCATCATCAGCATCGGGCCATAGCAAATCAGAATGTCGATGGCGTCCCGTTTCAATTGACCTGCCCTCCCCAGCAGTAATTTTCTACAGGCTATCCCGTCAATACGACAGATGCGAGAGCAAATTGCACCGCCACAGAACAAACTGCCGTGAACCGGGTTCACAACGCTCATTCCACCTTTACGCAACCGGATACAGCCGGTGCCCCGGTTATATCCGCCACCGGCACCCGGAAACCATCGGCCCGGGAAACACATAAATCCAGATGACGTATTGGCGCATTCAGCCCTTAATCAGTGGGATGAGGGCCGTCCGCCGGATGTTCGTCGTAATCGCCGCGTTGTGTCGTGTACATAGTCGTTCTCCTATGCATCATATGTGTCATGCCGTTCTGGCAAAGCCATTATAGCGCGTAAATGATGAAGGCTCTGTGACGCCTGTCATCGGAACCCGTTTTCTGATTCCACCGTTTTGTAGTCACCGTCACTGCGCGCCGGAATTATTCTCCCTACACTGACGGTTCCCAGAATGGGGTAGAATACATAGGAGAACACTATGCAATACGAGACCCGAATGGCCCGCGTCACGCGTGGTTACGGCGATACGCCGACCAATCCAGCCAGCAATACCGTTGAAAACGATCCCGGCCTTGATCTGGCCAATGTCAGTGCGCTGGTGCTTGAGAAAACCGAGCTCATGCGCAAGGCCCTGTCGGGTGTGCTTAAATCCATGGGATTGCGCGACGTCCGCACCACGGACAGCCCCCACATGGCCTTTCAGGGATTGTCGCAAAATCCGGTTGATCTGGTATTCTGTGACTGGTCACCAAGACTGGACGGCATCGATTTTCTCAACGCCATCCGCAGCCACCCCGACACGCCATCCCCCTACATGCCGGTGATCATGGTATCGGCCTACGCCGAACCCCGATACATCTTCAAGGCCCGCGACAACGGCATGACCGAGTACCTCGCCAAGCCATTTACCGCCAAACGCGTTTACCTGCGCGTATGGGAAGTCATCATGCGGCACCGCCAGTTTATCAAAAACGGCACGTTTTTCGGGCCGGACAGACGACGCCGCCTGATGCCCATAAAATGGTCGGAACGCCGGGAGTTCGAGGGCGCCACCGTGTGGACCGCCGGATAACAGCCATGTTACCGGTCGTTTTTGCCGCTTTGCCAAAACTCGTGTGCCGTCTAAAGTGAGTACCTCACTACTCGCCCTAAACTGACCCGCCTTAAACCGAAATATGGTGCACACTATGATCGTCGAGCAAATCTGGACCGGTAACGCCTATCGCAATTTCAACTACCTGATTGCCTGCCCCGAGACCGGCGAGGCCATGGCCATTGATCCGCTGGATCACGTCAAATGCCTCGGTGTTGCCAAAGACCGGGGCTGGGACATCCGCCAGGTCCTGAACACCCACGAACACGGCGATCATACCGGCGGCAACGCCAGGGTTATCGCCGCAACCGGTGCCCGGTTGCTGGCCCATAAAAACGCCAAAGACAGCATCCCGGACATGGATCAGGGACTGGACGCGGGCGACGTGATCAAGGTCGGCACATCCGTGGAGATCGAGGCCCTGGACACGCCGGGCCATACCATGAGCCACGTGTGTCTGCTGACCCGCACCGATCAGCCCTGTCTGGTCAGCGGTGATACCCTGTTTAATGCCGGTGCCGGAAACTGTCACAACGGCGGCCATCCAAGCGAGCTGTACGACACCTTCGCCAATATCATCTCCCAGTTACCAGACGACACCCTGATCTATCCGGGCCACGACTACATCGTCGGCAATCTGGGTTTCACGCTGGACCGCGAACCCGATAACGCCCGCGCCATTTCGTTGCTGGACGAACTGAAAAACTACGACCCGGAAACACCCAAAGTGACAACGCTGGCGCTGGAACGCGAAATCAACACGTTTTTCCGCCTGCGCAGCCCAAGTGTGATCGAGCAATTGCGCCAGAACTTCCCCGATCTGGAAGACACCCCCGACCCGCGCACGGTGTTCCTGAAACTGCGGGAATTGAGGAATAGCTGGTAGATGCAGGATCGAAGTCTGTCAGTCTGGATATGTCTGCGGTACCAACCGGAAAACGGGTGTTCCTGAACGCGATATTTAACTCGCGCCGGGGCTGTGTTAGCGTGCCCCATACACGTATGATGATTGGCGACCACAACCCGTTGATCCTGCTGCGTATTTTTGGAAATGAGGGAGCCATGGCGAAGAAGCCAGAGGCGGGGTTTGATTCTGTGGGTGACAAAAACACCGGGGTGAATCAGGAACGGGCCATCGCCCAACACAAAATCATGACACGCACCAGACTGTCACCGACCGTCTCCATCAGGGCACGGTACCGAACAACGGTGATCAGCGAGACACCTGCTGGCCAGCGTATGGGCGATAAGTCAGTGCGCGTGGTGGTGCGGCGGAACAAACGGCAAATGGTGCAAATTGGTTGTCAGAAAGTTCCCGTTGAAAACGAATCTAAGGCGACATTCCGGATCACACGGAGCGCGGCATGATGAAGCGCCGCATCGGGTGCCTGTTTTTCATTGTCTTCGCCCTGGTCGTTGCGCCCAACTTCGCGGCGACAGCAACGGCGGCGGATACGGATAAGGCACCTGTTATCATCATAATGGATGCCGCCCTCGCCACGGGCTCCATGCCGACGCTGCTGGAGGTCATGAAGCCCTTCCCCATTAGCAACAACGACGTGAACCGCCAGATGGTCAGGTGGGCCCTCGACAACAAGGAGCGTCTGAACGCTCAGGTCTTGTTCGCCATAGCGAGACGGGCCTGTGCCAATGACAAACAGGAGGGTGTAAAGCTGTATTTTGCCGCACGAATGTGGGCGACGTACGATGCCTATCGCTGCGTGGATAAATCTGCCCGCCAGGCCGTACCGGCGCTGGCGTCGCAATCCCGTGAGACAAGAGCCTACCTAGATGACAACCCGCAAGAGGTCGTTACAGGCATGGAAGCGGCGTTGGAATGGGAAAACGATGCCCCATCTCCTGTGCACCCTGCATGGATTTGCTATCACGGCATCAGCGCTTACGTGACAGCACTTGAGGGCGACGCCCAAAACGTCGACGAGATGGTCGTTGCTCCGAATACATGGCCCAACATACTCAAGGGCATTCGAGAGTACACGCGTCTCAGAGCGACCAGCCTGGCAGACAAACAGGTCAGCGCGACCGAGCAGACGGAAGTCAGCGAAACCACGGGAGCCCCGGAAACTGAAGTTACACCCGAGGCCACGTCACCAGAACACGTCAGTGAAAGCGCAACCAACATGAATGTCGAGATATCCCTGGATCATCGCGTAACGCTGGAACATCCTTACTGGATAAATAATATCGTGTGGAGCCCCGACGGACAATACATCACATCCAGCAGCAACTTTTCCATTGGCGACATGGTCCGTGACGTGACGACCGGTGAAATCATTGTGACAGCGGAAAAGCCCTATGGGGGACTTGGCGGCATCGCACTGAGTCCGGACGGGCGGTACCTGATCACATCAGAGTCCGTCAGGGCGACGGCCGAAAACAGGTATGCGGCAACGGTCTGGGATATCCAGTCGGGAGAGGTTGTCAAACATTTGGTGGGGCCACCGGCCAAGTATTTTGGCTATGCATTCAGTTATGCAAAGTTCTCGCCGGACGGAACTTTATTGATTATTCCGATCAGCGAAGGTGCCATCGCCGTTTACGACACATCTTCATGGGAGCTTGTTCGTTCATTTGGAGAGAAGATCAATTATCTTTCAGCGGCGATTCACCCTGACGCTCCCTACCTTGCAATTGGCAGGACCCGGGGCCGTGTCACAATTTGGAATTACCTGACGGGTACTGTGGTCAAGAAATACAAAGCGCATTCCGGAGCCGTCGAAGCCCTGGCCTACAGCCCGGACGGGGCGTTCCTTGTAACCGGGTGCGATAACGGCGTCACGACCCGGGATCCCGCCACAGGCCTGATGGTGAAACTGGCCGATGATGACATGGTTCGTGTATGGGACATGCAGGACTTCTCAAAAGTCAGGTCATATTACGGGCCGAAGACTAAATCTTCCATCAACGCTGTTGCTTTCAGTCCGGACGGCCGGTTTATCGCGGTGGATAACAGTTATCGGGATGACGAACTTCATACCCAATTCGTCATACTGGATGCTGTGTCAATGGACATCGTGAAACATATCGAAACCGACAGTTCCATTCAATCACTTGCATTCAACCCCTCGGGTGACGCACTTGCGGCCAGCGTCAACCAGAGCATCGTCATTTGGGACATCAAAACCACGCAATTTGAAGATACTGGTCCGTAAGGAAGTCCGTCATGCCAACATCCTCTGTTTATTCTGACCTGAACCTCAACGTCTATCACGATTCTGACTCGGTTGAGCCACCCACAGGATGGAGTTCCGGAGTTCCGGAGTTCCGGGGACACCTTACTTATCTCTCCGGGAGTTCCGCGGGAGTTCCGGGGACACCTTACTTATCTCTCCGCGGGAGTTCCGGGTGGGGAGTTCCGGGGACACCTTACTTATCTCTCGGTTTTGGACCTGGCTTGTTTTTCTTCAGGGACCGTCCGAGGGATTTTTCCAGGCCCTCCATAAAGGGCGCATCACCCAGCGGTCTGCCCGTCCTCTCATGGCGGCGCAGGCCCTCGTTTTCATCCTGATCCGGACCACCCGCGAGGAATGCCGCCCAGTCTCCCACGGCGGCGAGCAACGGACCGACCCTGACCAGTCTGTCATCGTTTCCATCAAGATGGGCGCGTGTACTGCTCCACGCGTACTCTTCGGGCCGTTTCACCATGTTCGCCCGCACCGGATTCAACTCCACATAGCGGGCTGCCACCATGGTATAACTTTCGTCCATGGGATAGGAAGAAAACCGGCCCTGCCATAAATGACCGCGCCATTCCTCGCGAAAATTCACATGCCGCGTATAGCGCCGGTGGGCCTCGCCGATGGCTGCGCCAAGCGCGTCCTGTGTCCCGGGAACGGCAATCAGATGAATGTGATTGCTCATCAGGCAATAGCACCATATTTCCACACCATAGTGGCCGCACCAATGAGCCATCAGGTCCATGTAGACCCCATAATCATCGTCGCAAAAGAAAGTGTCCTGTCGCCGGTTGCCCCGCTGGATAACGTGATGGGGAACACCCGGCGCGACCACACGTGCCAGTCTCGCCATGAACCGGATCATAACGAATGGTGGCGAGACCGTCCATAATTAAGTAAGGTGTCCCTTTATTATAATTAAGTAAGGTGTCCCCTTATTATAATTAAGTAAGGTGTCCCCGTATTACACAGACCCTCGCGCGGTTCCTGAAACTCAGGGAACTGAGGAATAGCTGACAACCGGAACGACTTGCTAGGCGTCAGAGGTCTTGTGACGGCTTTCAATCAGTACTTCTGAATGCAGGGTTCTGTGAACCGGGCATTTTTCGGCGATTTGTGCGATTTTGGCGCGGGTTTCCTCATCCATATCACCGATGACCTCAATTTCAGCCTCGATGCGGTCAATGCGGCCATCGGCGGTTTCACAGCTTTCACAGTCCGTGGCATGAATCTTGTCATGCCGGAGTGTGACCACGGCCCGTTCCAGCGGCAGGCCCTTGCGGTTGGCGTACATGCGCATGGTCATGGTCTTGCAGGCACCGAGGCCCGCCAGCAGCAGGTCATAGGGTGTGGGTCCCGTGTCCGCGCCGCCGTAATCGGGTGGCTCGTCCGCCCGCAACGTGTGGCGACCGCCGATGGATACCGCGTTGGAGAACCTGCCCTCGCCTGTTTCGGATACGACCACCGTTCCGGGTCCGGCGATCACCGGCGGGAATGCGGCGGCGGGGATTTCATCTTCCGACACATAGCGTGCCGCCCACGCGGCAATGACGTCGGCCACATAGGCGGCATCGGCCTTGCGGCTTAACAGGTGGTCGGCTGTATCCAGCGAGACGTAACTCTTGGGGTGTTTGGCCGCCATGAAAATCTGTGCCGCGTTCTCCACACCCACGGTGGCATCAATGGGCGAGTGAAACACCAGCAGCGCCTTTTTCATGGCTCCGATGCCGGTTTCCAGTTTCTGGCTTTCGATGTCTTCGAGAAACTGTTTTTTGATGCGAAACGGTCGCCCGGCCAGCAGCACCTCGGCCTCGCCGCGCGCGTCAATTTCGGCGCGTGAGTCCTGAAACAGATGGGCCACATGCGCCGGGTCCGCCGGCGCGCCGATGGTGCACACGGCTTCGGCTTCGGGCACCCGTGTGGCTGCCGCCAGCACCGCCGCACCACCCAGCGAATGGCCGATCAGAATGCGTGGAGCCCGTAAATGCGCGCGCATGTGCTCAACAGCAAAGATCAGGTCGTCCACATTGGAGGAAAAATTGGTGTTGGCGAAGTCACCGTCGCTGGCCCCCAAGCCTGTGAAGTCAAACCGCAGAACCGCAATGCCGTGCGCGGTCAGGCCCTCCGCCACGCGCGAGGCGGCAAAGATATCCTTGGTGCAACTGAAGCAGTGGGCCCAGAGAGCATAGGCTTTTGGCGGCCCATCGGGAAGATCAAGCCGCGCCGCCAGCGCGTCGCCGCCCGAGCCGGTAAAGGTAATCTTTTCGCTTTTTGGTGCCATAGCCCCCTCCATGATGACAAACAGTACGACCCGGATGTATAACCTAGAGCAGAAACCAGACCATAACCAGTTTTCGCCACGGAGGCCCCCCATGACCGTCCTTGAAGATTTCAACCGCCTGAGCAGCAATATCGTCCTTGGCGGCAACACACTGAGAAGTGCAGCGACGGAAGCGCTCGACGTCGTTGATCCGGCGACGGAGCAGAAACTGGGCGAGATCGCCGAGACCACCACAGCCGAAATTGACGAAGCCATCGCCATCGGCCACGCGGCACAGAAAAAGTGGTGGGCCATGAGCGGCCTTGCCCGTTCGGAAGTCATGCACGAGGTCGCCAACAACATGCACCACATGCAGGCGCGACTGGCCGAGGCCATGACCCGCGAAATGGGCAAACCGTACAAGGAATCCATGGACGAAGTGGAATGGTCCATTTCCGCCATCCGCTACAATGCGGAAATCGGCCGCAGTGATACGGGCCGGGTCATGGGGAACGAAATCGAGGGGCATCTCAACTACACCCTGAAAATGCCTCTGGGCGTGGTTGTCAGTGTGCAGACGTTCAATTACCCCATGGTCCTGCTGGCCTGGCAGTCGGGTGGTGCACTGGCCGCCGGGAATGCGGTGATCTGCAAACCATCGGAATACACCTCGCTCACCACATTGATGTTTGCCGAAGCCTACGCGCCCCTGCCCGAGGGGCTGTTTCAGGTTGTCACCGGTGGCGGGCCCGCCGGGAAACATCTGGTCGAACACCCCGATACCAACATGATTGCCTTTACCGGCAGCATTCCCACAGGACAGGCCATTGCCGAGACCTGCGGGCGCATGATGAAGCGTTCGCTGATCGAGACCTCGGGCAATGATCCGTTCATTATCATGCCGTCGGCTGATCTGGACATCACGGCGCGCGCAGCCGCGTTTTCGGCCTTTATGAACTGTGGTCAGATTTGTGTTTCTGCCGAGCGGTTCTATGTGCATGACGACATTCACGACGAATTTCTGGGCAAGATGATCGACAATGCCAAGGCCATTCGCATTGGCAACGGCCTCAGCAAGGTGGATATGGGCCCCATGGTGTCCGAGCGGGAACGCACACGATATGAGGGCGTGCTCGAAAACGCCATCAAACAGGGTGGCAAGGTTGAGCTGGGCGGCGGCAGGCCGGCAGAGTTCAATCAGGGCTGGTTTGTGGAGCCGACCATCCTGTCGGACTGTAATCAGACCATGGACATGTTCAACAACGAGAGCTTTGGCCCCGTGGCACCCATCTGCCGGATCGGCAGTTTCGAGGAAGGCATCGAACTGGCAAACGATTCCCGGTACGGCCTGGGCGCCAACATTTACACCCGTGATCTGCGCGAGGCCATTCGGGCAAGCGAACAGTTGCAGGCTGGCATGGTGTGGGTCAACGCGCCGTTGCTGGACAATGATGCCGGACCGTTTGGCGGCACCAAGATGTCCGGCATGGGACGCCAACTGGGACCGGAAGGCGTGGAAGCCTTCCGTGAAACCAAGTTCGTGATGATCGATCCGGACTGCACCGACACCCAGGACAGCTGGTGGTTCCCGTATAAGGATAACGAAAGTTTCGACGGCTGAGGTGACGGACCAGAGCGCGTCAGGTCACTTGATACGGATCACGACCTGACCGGTCAGGAAGCTGAAACAGAGTATCTCGTGCTGCCAGCCGTGTTTTGCCGCCATCTCGGTAAACGCCCTGAACTCGTCGTCGCGCCAGGATTCGCCGCCAATGTATTCATCAAAAACCATGACGGTTCCGGGCACGATCTGTGGGGCCAGCGTGTCCAGAATGGTGATGGTGGAGCTGTAGATATCGCAGTCGATATTCAGCAGGCGAACCGGTTCCGGGTGCTGCGCCACGAATTCCGGCAACATATCGTCAAACCAGCCTTTGTGCAGCGTGACGTTATCGGGAACGGCCGGCATCACACCGCCTGTTGTATACGCGCCGCCGGGCTCGTTATGCCAGGCCTCCGGCAAACCTTCAAAACTGTCAAATCCGTGCACGTCCTGACCCACCAGACCGGCGATCTGGCGAATTGAGTTGCCAAACCGGACCCCGAACTCGAGCACCTGCCCCGTCGTGTTTGCAGCGTCGGCGGCAATGCGGAATGCCGCGATGGCACTGCCGGTTATGTGCGGCAGCGGCTCGCCGTATGACCTGATATGATCCCAGGCATCCCGGTTGGCCAGCACCGGTTTGGCAGCTTGATCGATGGCACCCATGTGCGTCGCAGCTTCTTCATGGCTGCCCGCATAATCCAGCAGCATACCGAGAACGAACCTGTACTGCGCCGATGCCGGTTCGCACTCAAGCGCACGCCGCACACAGTTTATGGCTGGCGTCATATCGCCCGGGTCCAGCAACAGGGCGTGCAGACTGTAATGGGCTGCCGCAAAACTGCCGTCCAGGGTAATCACTGCCCGATAGCTGGCAATGGCCTCATCAATCCGGCCACAGGTGTGAAAGGCGTTGCCCAGATTATAATGGGCGATGAGATAATCCGGGGCTATGGCGATGGCGCGCTGCAGGCTCTCGAGGGCCTCTACCGGTTTGCCCTGTTTCAGCAGTACGAACCCCACATTGTTGTGTGCCTCGGCGTTGTCAGGCTGAAGTGCCAGGACTGCACGAAAGCTGTTTTCGGCATCAAACAGCTTGCCGGTGCTCTGGTACATGATTGCCAGATTCTCATGCGCCTTGGCAAAGTCCGGCGCAACTGTAACCGCCCGCCCGACCAGATTGATCGCCTCTTCTCTGTCACCGGATACAAAAGCCATTACACCAAGGCGGCACAGTGCAACAGGATGGTCGGGAGACTGTTCCAGAACCTGCTGAAACAACGCCTGTGCCTGTTCGCGGCGTCCGGCGGCCTGATGCTGAATGGCCGTCTCAAGGGTTTTTCGTATGAGCGGGTTTCGGTGATCCACGTGTGTCGCTGCTTCCGGCTGATTTGCATGTTTCCCCATGATCACCACCCGCAGGGTCTCACACAACCAGTTTATCCAACCGTGTCAGTCCCGGTGTTGATCTCTGTGGTGCATATCTAGGCCGGTAACAGTTTATCGTGGGAATCTCCGGCAAGATGGAACAGACAGTCACCGCGTCTGGTTTTCGCCGGGACACGCTTGCAGACCACCAGACCCGATCCGGGGAATGTGATGGTAACCGGTTCCCGGCCTGGGCTTTCCACGAAATTAATGCGTGCGGCATCCTGTCCGGCTTTGACCGCGTCACCCAGTTCCACCAGCGGCTCAAACAGTCCCGGTTCCGTGGCGTAGACATAGTGTGCCCAAGGATCAACCCACATGACCCGCGGTTCAGCCGGTGCACTGTCGGGAACGAGATTTCCCTTCAGCACGCCCAGATGTCCAAGCAGATGCCGAACGCCCTGATCCGCCATGGCATAGATGTCCGGCGTCACCGCGCCAGAACCGCCCAGTTCTGTCGATATGGCAAACGCACCCTTCCGGACAGCGCCCATGTCGGCAAAGCCCGGTTCATCGCTATCCGAGAACAACACATATGGCAGCCCGAACGCGGCGGCGATCTCCCGGCCTTTTTTCTGGTTTTCCGGATTTCCGCAACCGGAAACCAGCATGGAGGGCAGATACATCAGGGAACTGCCGCCGGAATGCAGATCCACATAATAGTCCGTGCCGGGGAAGATAACCTCCTCCACGTAATGTGCGATCAGTTCCGTCATGGTGCCGTCCGGTTTTCCGGGATATTTGCGATTCAGGTTGCCCTCATCGATGGGTGAGGTCCGCAACCCGGCCTCGGCTGCCGGGAAATTGGTCATGGGAACAAGCACAAGCTGCCCCTCGATCATATCCGGCGTGACCTCCCGGATGAGTTTGGAGACAATGAGCTGACCTTCGTATTCATCGCCGTGGGTTCCGGCCGTGATGACCACCTTGGGACCGTGACCGTTCCTGATGGACGCGATGGGCATGGGCAGCCAACCGTAGGCCGAGCGATGAACGGAATGCGGTAGATGAACAAACCCTGTTTGTTTGCCCGGTGCATCCAGATCCACGTCGGAGGTAAGGGCAATAGCTTTGTTATCACTCATGGTTTTCGTTCATCCTTGTCACTCAGTGTTTATGCCAGTTGGTTCATTTTGCGGATGGTGTCCGCAGCCCGTTCGCGGGATTCATCATCTTCGAACTGAATTGCGGCGCCACCTTCGTACACACGGGCGACGTTGCCGCGTACGGCGCCAAGCCCCTCAATATGCATTTCCACGAACTGACCATTTTCCACCGCCGCACTGATACTGACGGCAACACCGCTTAAAGAAACGTCCTGTACGGTCCCCTCCGCCAACACGCTGTCGAATGTCTGCCGGTCAGCGTGAAGACGCACGGGTTTTTCATAGACATAACGCTGGTCACGATTGCGAAAACTGGTGCCGGACACTTTCATGACAACAGCATACAGGGGAACGTGCAGGCTGCATAGCACAGGGCCAACGTGGGCCAATCGGGGCTAGTTACCGTGATTCCCGTCAGTCCCGCCCGCCCTTTCCGATTCGGTGATTCAGCAACAAAGTCTCGTTCCCGCCAGCACTTCTGTTCCAGATGCGGACCGGCAACATTCTGCTTTTAAGGTGCAAAATGGACGAATTGGTGGAGAAACCGGGGCTTTAACCGGCAAAAAGCCATGTATCCGCAATCCAGACAAGCCCGCCGTTTAACGCAATATTTTGTGCCTGACGACATTCAGAGTACAATATGTGACACAATAGTTAGGAAGATTTCGTGATGAAATTGCTTGCCCGGTTGTTTGGCATTCGATTACGACGGCGACGGCGGCCCGACGCAGAAGTCTTGTGGCTGCGGCCCGGCATGTTGTAATTACTGACGCCAGTTCAGCCCCCTTGTTGATCGATCCTTGACCCGCCTATGGTATTGCCCACCGACTCCGCTGCACTGGGCGACCAGACTTTCTGGCGTGACCTCGCGCCTGATCTGCCCATAGGCGGAACACCGGCATCACCCGACATCGAACTTCCCACAACGCTTGCTGATCTGAACTTCCCGGCTATTGGCGAAAACCTGCATGGCGATGGATTTTTCCACATTCCTGATGTCCTGCCATTGTCGGTGTTGTCGCCGATACAGGCCGCTATCCAGGCACTTCGCGACAATGGCATCCCGCCTGTGTTCATTTACGTCTACGATGCACCGTGGACGGTGTTCCATGCACTCTCGCCACTGATTACATATTTCCTCGGCAAGGACTACGCCCTGCTGCCCAATCTGTGGGCCTGGAATATTCCGCTGCAGCCCGGTGCCCGCGGCTGGCCGCCACACCGTGATTGCCAGGCCCCGACCCGGTTTGGCGAAAGTGGCGATGGTCTGGACGACGTGATTATGAGTCTGTCACTTTGGCTGCCAATCACCGATGCAACGCTGAACAATGGTTGCATGTGTGTGCTGCCACGCGGATTGTCAGACCACGTACCCGCAGACGCACCGCTACCCGAGGACCTGCTGGCACAAGGCATCAACCTGCCCGCCACGGCCGGATCAGTCCTGGGCTGGACCCAGGATTTGTACCACTGGAGCAATCCGGTGACAGAACAAGTGACAAGACACAGAGAAACCTCGCGCATGAGCCTGTCGCTGGAATTTCAGAATACGGTATTTGATGCGCTTTCAGAACCGCTTCTGGACTCTGGCAAACCGCCACCTTTTGACGAACGCCTGCGCCTCATCGCCCGGCAGATACCCAAGTATGCTCACATGGAAACTGTCGCGTTGGATGTTTCGAACCTGCCGCACGTACTCACCTGAAAAACCCACAAAACACCACTGATTCACGCCTCTCGACGACGGGCGTTATCAGTTGGATGGGGGTTACGACGTTGCAACGACCGGACTGTCTGAAAGTCCCGGTTTAGCAGCAGAAAAGTAACTTCTGCGGTTCGCGGACCGAGTCTCCATTGAGCAAACGCGGGCCTCATACCAAGTGACATCAAAATCAATATCCCTCAAGGCCATTTTTTCCGATTGTGACCTGATAGTACGCACCGTACTTCTTTCTCGGACTAGCATCACCATAAACATCAAACATGGTTGCATTACGCGGTGGGTTGACGGGAACACCAGTCATATCCCAAACGAATACCAGGTCATCAAATTGAATCTTATGGAACCGGTCTGAGGGCCACTGATAGGCGTTGTAGAAAAACTGACCATCACGGCAAACGGCCGTCAGCCAAAAAAACTTCTCGGAGACAAGGTGAAGCCCTTCCGGTGCAGGAAGAAACACGCCACTGTGATCTAGCGCGGTCCAAAACCGGGTGACATCCTCCTGGCGAAGATGCGTCGTGGACGTGTCATCCATCCACGGTCCCAGCGGACCTTCCGATAACTTGCTTAGATAGGCGGGGCCGAGTACACGGGCTTTCAGAGAAGCCTTGCCATTATGGTTATCGGGAACAGTAATGTCGTACGTGCGAATTTGCTCTGTGTGAATGGCGTTATAGACCAGCCGGATCGCATCCGGCTGCCCAGGTTCGCATGCATTGCGAATATCATCAGCATTTATGTAACTATACCATGTCAATTTCCGGCTTAGTGGATTGCTGCTGCCAGCCTGGTAGACGCATGCGCTCAACAATACTGCAGCCAGTACGCTGATAATCGCATTTCGAATGTTTGCGTACATGTCAAAGCACTCCCCCGTCCGCATAGTAATTCATTTTTGCCGGAGGATGTATCAACTCTTGAAGACTGCTGAATTGAGTGACCGGCCCAGTCACAACGATGGAGAGGATCCGTAACTTACCCCGGTTGGTGGTCTCGGTGGCGGGGCAGCTTTTTGGAGTATCCCGAAGCCAGCCCTCTGCTGCACCGTTGTGAAACAGTAGGCAACGCCTGCTTCATCTTTGAGTCGGGAAATCGTACACGCCCGCCCTAGTGGGGTGATGGTGCCAGGAACCGGTCGCCGAGGCCGGTGTCATAGGCCAGACCCGCAGGCGTCAGCGTGATGGTCAGAGCCGTGTCTTGCCGCGCTAACTGCTTGCGCTCGAGCGCCGTCCAGACTGCCGGATTGGTGAGTCCGCTGGCATCGCGGGACGACACCACAGACTCGCCGATATGCATGTGATCGCCGTGGGCGTGGGGTAACTGCAGCAGTGTGGTATCGCCGGTTTTTTCGTCCACCCGCGTGATATCCGGCATTTCCGCCAGTATCTGCGCCAGTGCCAGTGTGCGTAACTGCAGCTTGTTCAGCTTCAATGGATTTTTCTTCTGTGACATGTGCGCCTACGTCTCAAGTTCATCTATAAACCGTACAGCCTAATGATGTGGCGGCAGCGGGTCGCCGGATGGCGCACTCTGGCTGTTATCCTCCACGTCGGCAACCCGGCTTTTCAGATCACCCATGCGGCGTTCCAGGTCATCGATGAGTTTCCACTGTTTCGCAGTCATGTCATTCAAGTCGTCAATGACGCTGTCCTGATGGGCCACATGGGCTTCCAGGTCCGTGACCCGCGCTTCCAGGTCTTTATCGTTAGTCATTGGGTCGCTGCTCATGTACGCCCCTTCTACTCGGCTGCCGTGGAAGCCGCCACCGATTCAGCACGCTGGAAAATACAGTAAAATTTCCGCACAAACTCGGTGCTGGTCCACGTGAGCTGTGCGCCTTCCGGTACAAATGCCACATCGCCAGCTGAAAACGTCTGCTCGTTCCCGCTGCCGTCGCCAAGGGTGACACTGCCGTCCAGGAAGCACATGAGTTCGCAACGGTCGAGGGCCTGAGCAGGTCGCTCGAATGGCTCACTGTCCCATAGGCCAACCATGAACTGGCCTGACGAATCCACGTAGTAACTGTGCTCGTGCTGCGCCGGACCCGTCGCTTCTACGTCACTGACAGCATCACCGCCGTCGGGAAGAATGATCTTCAGGGCGGCGGGATCCTCAA
>JAJFID010000047.1 GCA_021775325.1 Rhodospirillales bacterium | reverse complement strand
CCTGTGGTTACTCCGGATCCCTGCATTCTATGGCTACACCCTGCAACTCAGTTTTTCGTCTGCTGTATTTTTTGGTTTCCTGGGTGGCGCCCCCTATGTGGTGGTCAAACTCATGGGATATCCGCCGTCCACATTTGGACTGTATTTCCTGTTTGTCTCAGTCTGCTACATGGTTGGCAATTTCACAGCAGCGCGCATATCCACGACAGTTGGTACGGACCGGATGATCTTGGCGGGTACTGGTGTTTCAGTGTTAGCCGCGTGGGCCCTGGGCGTTTTTTACGCGGAAGACTTACTTGATCCTGCTAGTCTGTTCGGCTGCATGGGCATCATTGCGCTTGGCAACGGCATTTCCATTCCTAATGGCCTGGCTGGTGCCATCAGCATTGATACCCGCCTTGCCGGTGCTGCGTCCGGCATCAGTGGATTTACCCAGATGGGTTTCGGTGCCATGTCTTCCATGTTGGTCGGCACGTTGCTCGTCGACACAGCCGCACCACTCGTCGTGGTTATGGTCTGTGGTGCCACAATATCTTTTGCCATGCATATTATTGGGATTCGATCTCTGAAAAGTCATACAGTGGACTGAAGATTCGCAATTGCCGTAAATCATTGCGAACTCTATTCTTCACGTTGAACGGAAGACGGAGAATTCTGTGCCCGAACCTATCAGCCGACAACTGTCACCGGAAGGCTTTGACGACCCTGATTATCAGGCCTGTTATGATCTATGGCTTAGGACCAAAGGTTCGCGATGGGCACCAGCTTGGCAGGAGTGGAATTGGCTGGAATTGCCGGTGAACCTAATTCCCTACTTCCTGGTCGTCGATGTGCGGTACGACCCGCTGGACTTCGTCTATCGGTTCTGGGGCACTGCCAATGTTACCATGCACAAAGTCGATATGACCGGAAAATCAGTCGACATGATCCGTTCGCCATTGACACGAAAACACACAACAGAGCAGTACATGGAAGTTGTCGAAAACCGGAAGGCAATTGCGGACATTTACACAATTCAGACGGTCAATCACGTGGTGACCCATTCGCAGACAACCCTGAGAATGCCAATGTCAAACGACGGCAGGGTCGTCGATCAAATCGTATCTTTTACGGACTGGCGCGATGAACTTTATGATATTGGCAATGAACATACGCAGACATATGAACGGAAAAGTGCTTCATAACTGGAAAACGAATCTTCAGGTTCTTGGGGGAATATAACTGATTCGTTCCAGAAACACGCCGTCGTCACTGGTTTTTACCAAGGCCATGCCTTGCAGGTCCGTACCAATGACTTTCCATGACTCCCAGTCCGTCAACACGCCATCTTTATCTTCGCGCACCCAGTCGGTAATCAGCCATTCATTTGTCGACCCGGCCCGTTTTGCACGGGCGTCCCAGGAGCGCATGTACAATGATAACGTGGATTTTGTGACCTGCATTGGTTCGGCCGGGTCATCAAAAATGAAATCGTCCGTCACCGATCCCAACAACATGGTTTCATCCATCTGATACCAGCCTTCAATGTATCTGGCGCGAAGGCGTTCGCGTTGAGTCATGATAGTATTCCTTCTTTATCCGACAGCAAGCAGCAAACCAATGCCGCCAGCGACCAGCGCCATACCAAACAACTCCATACCAGACGTTTTTTCATGAAAAAACAAAGTCGAAATTGCCAGCGCGAACAAGAATTCTATCTGGCCCAGTGCCTTTACGTACGACGCGCGTTCCAACGTCATGGCGCTGAACCAGCCAATTGAACCCAAAGCGGAAGTAAGTCCAATGAACGAAGAAAGTTTCCACTGAATGGCTATGGTTCGAAACTGCTGAGGAGACCGCAATGCCACGTAACCACTTGTGATGATGATCTGGATCACAATCATTGAGACAAGAACCATGCCAGCCGTGAATAGATAACTGTCATGTTCGAATGACAACGATGCCCGGCGAAGTGACAGCGAGCAGATAGCAAAACTCAGGCCAGCCAGTAGACCTATCAGGGCAGACTTGTTCCAAAGTCGACGAATCAGCGACGAGCCATCGTCCAGCGCCCCGGTTCGGGCAAGTGTCAGGACAATCACGCCTGCGACGCTGAGCAAAATTGCTGACCAGCCACCAAAGGTAATGATTTCACCAAACAACAAGGAACCAACAAGCGCAGTCAGAAATGCCTCTGTCCTTGCGTAGGTCGTGCCAACGGCAAAATTGCGAAGCGAAAACAGATATATCAACAACACCGTCGCAACGATCTGCATGATTGCGGCAATAAAGGTGTAGATAACAAAGTCAGAGTTTAGTGGTGGCAGTTCGATACCACCCTGCGCCATGACAATGAGCAAGAAAGCGGCAGCAAACGGCAGACCGAACACAAACCGCACCAAAGTCGCCCCAATGGCGTCCAGGTGTTGGGTAATGTGTTTCTGTGCCGCTGTACGCACGGTCTGCATGACCACGGCAAACAGACTCAGTACAATCCAGCCCCACTCGTCCATAAATTCCATTTAGCCAATCCACTGCGATTCCCGATCATACTGTACGGCGTTTAGATGCGTTAAACACGCCAGTACAAGCGCATAAGTCTTTGGTGGAATCATTCATGTCCCGCAATCCTGGAAGCCACCTTGAATGCGGAGCCATTCTACTGGCAGTTTGGATTTACTACAGTCGGTCATCGATATTATTCTCGTGGAACGTCCCAAACACCGCCTATTGAAATTGTCAAAATGGAGATGAAATATGTTCGGCCAGAAAGCACCCTGCCTTGCAAGTATCCGGAATAAGTATAGGGTTTTTTGTGCGAGTTAAACGGTCAGGGGATAATATCGCCGTGGATGAGTATTTCGATCTGGGGACCTATAGTCGCTCAGTTACGACCACGTCCGCAGAGGCACAGACATGGTTCGACCGCGGCCTGGTCTGGTGTTATGGCTTCCATCACGAAGAGGCCGTACGGTGTTTCAAACACGCCCTGGAACATGATCCCCAA
>JAJFID010000046.1 GCA_021775325.1 Rhodospirillales bacterium | reverse complement strand
TAGCAGCCCGGTCGCTGGTGTCACCAGTTTTTTCCGCACGTTCCACCCAGCGTCGCCCGGTGATGGATTTGGCGACGCCTAGATAATCTTGTTGTTTTGATGCAGTCATCTGTCGTTTTGAAGGCCGCTGTGATGGTGGGTCTCGACGAAACGCCATGTACCCGAACTCGAACGCAGAACCATGGAATGAGTGATGAACGTGTAACCATCATCGCCGTAGGGACTGCGCTCGACACCGTCCAGCAAGGGGCCTGTGGTGATGCCGGTGGCGGCGAAGGTAACATCGCCAGGCGTCATGTCATTAATAGTATAGACCCGCTCGGCATCCTCGATGCCAGCCTGGGCTAACATGTTGCGATCATCATTGTTTCGTACGACGAGCCGGGCCTGCATCTGGCCACCGGCACAACGCAACGCCGCCGCCGCCAGGACCCCCTGCGGGGCGAGCCCCGTTCCCATGTAGACGTCAATTCCACTGTCACCACGAACGGATGCAACAGCGCCACTTACGTCACCGTCCATAATGAGACGAACTCTCGCGCCTGTGGCGCGAACATCCGAAATCAGGTCTTTGTGGCGGGGCCTGTCCAGCATGCAGACGACCAAATCAGCAACCGCAAGCCCTTTGGCTTGGGCAATTCGGGCCAGGTTGTCTGCAGGGGGGGCGTCAATATCAATAGTGTCGGGCGGCAATCCCGAACCCACGGCAATCTTCTTCATATAGACGGCGGGAATTGGCAGGAACCCGGTATTCTCGGAAAGCGCCATGGCAGAAATGGCGTTGAATCCGCCGCGCGCCATGATGGAGGTGCCTTCCAGTGGCATCAGGGCAACGTCCACTTCCGGACCTTCGCCAGTGCCGACCTCTTGCCCGACGTACAACGTTTCGGCCTCGCCTTTGTTTCCTTCACCGATGCAGACACGCCCGTTCAAGGGTAAGTCGGATAGGGTTCCAGCCATGGCCTGGACGGCTGCCTGGTCAGCCGCTTCTTCATCACCCTGTCCCATATGCAAATAGGCGGCGAGCGCAGCCGCCTCAGTTACTCTGACGGATTCGAAAGCTAAATTTCGGCCCATGATCCTCTCCAAGCAACGGTCGGCCAGAGTTGTTACGCAACACCACTGTTGTTACACATTTTCTGTCATCGAAAGGATGGCAGGAATTCAGGCCGGCAGCAATTCAATCCTGATCATGCAGGGATTGCCATCGACGGCGTCGAGAGCGGAAATTTCACTCAGGGCCGCATTCATACTGGATTCCATCGTTTCATGTACTGTCATGACCAGCGGGACGGGTTCGCCGGGTGCGCGACCACGCTGCAATACGGACTCCATTGAGACGTCATGATCGCGCAGAATTGCTGCGATCTCGGCAAATACGCCGGATTGATCCACGACCATGAGCCGGATGTAGTACCCTCCCTTGTGTTGATCCATGGATGTCGTCGGTATTTCGCTTAATGAAGCCGTCGGAATACTGAGTGGCATAACCTGATGGCCACGCGCGATATCAATCAGATCCGCGACCACCGCAGAGGCTGTTGGGCCGGCCCCGGCGCCTGGGCCAACATGAACAATTGTATTGGCAAAGTCGCAGTCGACCTCAACCGCATTAAAGGCATACTCCACATTGGCGATCGCCGCTTTTTCGGGCACCAGACAGGGGTGAACCCGTTGCTCAATTCCGTTGTCTGATCTGGCCGCGATTCCAAGAAGTTTGATGCGATATCCGAGTTCCTGGGCGAACTGCACATCCAGCAGCGATATATGACGGATACCCTCCGTATAGACAGCATCAAAATCAATTGCAGATCCAAATGCCAGTGCGGCAAGAATGGACAATTTATGGGCGGCATCCACGCCATCAATATCGAAGCTGGGATCAGCCTCGGCGTATCCCAGTTCCTGAGCATCCGCGAGGACCTCATCAAAGCTCAGTTCCTCGTTTCGCATGCGCGTCAGGATATAGTTGGATGTACCATTCAGGATGCCCAATACCCGGCTAACACCGTTCGCGGACAGCCCTTCCCGTAGAGATTTTATGATCGGTATGCCGCCAGCGACGGCGGCTTCAAACTGCAGAGAAACGCCAGCCTGCTCGGCCATTTGGGCCAGTTCACCCCCGTGGTGCGCCAATAGTGCCTTGTTGGCTGTAACAACGTGTCGTCCCGTTGATAACGCCGCTTCGCACGTCGCTTTGGCTGGACCATCAGAACCACCGATGAGTTCAACGATGACGTCTGCATCCGCCTCCTGGGCCATTTTGACGGCATCGTCAAACCATTGCGTACCGGTAGTATCTATTCCCCGGTCCTTGGTCCTGTCGCGTGCGGACACGGCTGTCACGACGATATCGCGGCCGGCGCGCTGACTTATTAAGCTGGACTGCCGCGCTAACAGATCAAAGGTGCCAGCACCAACAGTACCGAGTCCCGCTAGGGCAATTTTTAAAGGATTGCTCATCGTGTATCCGTTTCAGGTGTCATTGCCGTTAACTGATTGCGACAAAATAACGGGCCCTCTGCCGTTGTCCACGGCAAAGGGCGCAAATCACTAACTATTTTATTTCTAGCTGTCGATGTAGATCTCGGCGCGCCTGTTACCGGCTTCGCCAGAGGGCATGACTTCGTAGTACAATGGCTGGCTGTCAGATACGGCACCAATCAGTATCTGATCCTTGTCGGCACCAAGCCTGACGAGTTCACGTGCGATGTGATCGGCACGCGCCACCGATACGTTATAGTTGACCATCTTGTGTCTGACGGGGTCCATGGCGCGGGTGCGGCTGCTGGCATGACCAATAACGCGAATGACACCTCCCTGTTGCTGCAACAATGCGGCAACCTGCTGCAGGACACGACGGTCAGTCGTGTCCAGACCGGCTGAGCCATTACCGAAGTGAATTGTCGCAACCTTGACGGAACCGGGAGAGAGCAGCGGCTGTCCGCTGGCGCTGTCAATCTGCAGGAAACCGGAACCACTGGTCGTGCCCGAAGATGCGACCGTTGTCATACCGCCGCCAAACTGGCCGCCATTCTGCACGCCAAGCGACGAGATAATCACGGTTCCGGCGGAGCTGAGCTGATCGACGTTTGAATTCTGCGACAAGAGCACGGTCGTTGCACTGGAAGTCCCCGTATTGTCCAGCCCAGCCATCAGCCGCGCGCGATACTGCTCGTATGTTTCGCCGGACGGCAGGCGTCCGGGTTCCACGACCAACGGTGTCGATGCAATTGTGGTGGGTGCCGCGTCGACAACATTTGAAGATACGACCGC
>JAJFID010000045.1 GCA_021775325.1 Rhodospirillales bacterium | reverse complement strand
GGTGGCGAGTTTATGGCACCGGAACGCGTGGAGCGCGTCAAGGAAATCGCGGAAATCAAGTGGATGCGGACGCTGGACGACCGTATCGGTCTTTCTTATGAGGAAGCCAAGCGCAAGGCTAGAACGCCAGCGCCAGAACTGCCGGTAGAAGAAAACCTTTTGGCGGATCGTGAGGACCACGTGATATACCGCGAAGGCAATGAGGGTAACACCTACGGAGATGATAACGAGTTTGGCTTTAAGCTCGACGTTCCGCAGCATCGCTACAATATGGGTGAGGTCTACAATCTGTGCATCGCCCGCGGTACGTTGACTGAAGAAGAGCGTTTCAAGATCAACGATCATATTGTGCAGACCATCATCATGCTGGAGCAACTGCCGTTCCCGCGTCATCTGAAACGCGTGCCGGAGTACGCTGGCGGTCACCATGAAAAAATGGATGGTACAGGGTATCCGAAAAAATTGAACCGTGATGAAATGACGGTCCCTGCCCGAATGATGGCGATTGCCGATATTTTTGAGGCCCTGTCTGCGGCAGATCGACCTTACAAGGCGGCTAAAACGCTTAGCGCGTGCATAAAGATTATGTCCTTCATGAAGAAAGACGCTCACATTGACGGGGATCTTTTCGAATTGTTTCTCGAGTCAGGCGTATATCAAGAATATGCGGATCGTTTCCTGCAGCCGGAACAGGTGGATGAGGTGGATGTGACTCCTTATCTGGAGCAGTCAGCAGCCGAATAGTGCCACAGCAACTTAACGACCCCGAGTATCGCGCGCGTGCCTATCCTTACTTTGTCCCGGACAAATCATATGTCATGGACAATGGTGCGTTCAGACTAATTGAGCACGATAATCACATCCAGGATATTGACGGTAGACGGCCCGTCCTGGCGGTGGGATCAAATATGTCGCCGCAGCAGTTGGGGCGTAAGTTCCCCGGTCCTGATGGCGGTTACATTCCCGTAACCCGGGTTCACTTGCATAATTTTGATTCGGTCTACTCAACCCATTTTACGCGGTACGGTGCAATTCCATCAACGTTGTTCCACTCGCCCGGCACGGTGGTGACACTGTTTATCAACTGGCTGGACCCTGAACAGGAAGAGCGCATGCATGCGACTGAGATCGCCAGCGAGAATTATAAATTCTGTCGCCTGGATGCGCTTAAAATGGATGTGGAAAATGCCCCGGACCTGGATCATTTGTATCTGTATTTGTCGAGCCGCGGCGCATTGGCCAAAGACGGTATGCCGGTCCCCATGCTAGAGGCACCAGCCAGAGACAGACAATGGAGTCCAATGGGGCAAATCGAGATTCAGGATCATGCCCGCAAGGAACTCGCGCCGGAGCAATCCTTTGACCTGTTTGCCAGCGAGAATATGACGAATGAGGTGGTGCGTCGGTCCCGGACTGATGCATTACATGTAAATGCAATGCCGTTCACGTATGAGCACCTTTCTGTAGTAGCGTCTTAGTCTACAGCAAGAGTGCGTTGAACGTGAAGACGGCAAATACGGCCAGGCCAAAATCCCTGTTTGAAAGAAATTTCGCGTGGCAGTCTGCCGGATTATAAATATCGACGGAGTGAATTTGCCAGATCAGGTGTACCGCACACAGGGCCAGTCCCGCGTAGAGATGAATATGGGAGTCAATCAGGTAACCACCCAGTCCAGCAAGGACAATCGCAAGGCCATAGAACGCGATTAACCAGGTCTTTGTATTATCACCCAACGCGAGAGCTGATGATTTCACACCGATCTGGATGTCATCCTGCTTATCCTGATGGGCATAAATCGTGTCGTAACCCAATGTCCAGAAAACGCCCCCAGCGTATAAGGCAATAGCGGGCCAATCCAGTTGTCCCCTGACAGCGGCCCAGCCAACAAGTGCACCCCAGTTAATGGCGAGACCCAGAACAAGTTGTGGCCAGTAGGTAAATCGCTTGGCAAACGGGTACAGAACCACCAACCCCATTGAAGATAGGGCGAGCAGAAAGGCAAACTCATTGAACTGCGACAAAATGGCAAATCCCATGCCCAGTTGCAGCGCCAAAAATACCAACGCCTGGCGAACAGTTACATCACCGCTTGGAATAGGGCGGAGTGCCGTCCGAGCCACTTTGGCGTCGAAGTCCCGATCAACGATGTCATTGATGGTACATCCGGCCCCGCGCATGACCGCGGCTCCCACGGCGAACTGAGCCAGTAACAGAAGGCTCGGCCAGCCGTCACTGGCAAGCGCAACGCTCCACCAGCATGGCAAGAGAAGCAGCCATGTTCCAATTGGGCGGTCCATGCGTGCCAACCGTAAATAGGGACGCGCAGACACAGGTGCCAGACGGTCGACCCAGCTATCCTGTTTGATATCGCTCGCTGATCTTTGGGTTCCCGTCATTAGTCTCTAACTCTCGTTGTGGCCGTCCGGCAATATGTCAAGGAATTGTTGACTGCAAAACCACTCTTGCATTTACTCCCTACCACAATAACACTCCATTCATGTCAGACATGCGACCAAAAACTCGACTGTTTGTGGAAAACACCCTTAGCGCTGGTTGTGTCGTAGACCTGTCACGTGATCAGGCTCATTATGTATCACGGGTTATGCGACAGAACGTTGGTGCCGCGACGTTACTTTTCAATGGCCGGGACGGAGAGTGGCTGGCTCACATTTCAGAAATTGCGAAGGCGCGATGCCAGTTAATTGTTGGAACACAGACACGGCGGCAGGTTGCCGAGCCCGATATTTGGCTTGCATTCGCGCCCGTCAAGAAATCGCGTATGGACTTTCTGGTGGAAAAAGCAACGGAACTCGGGGTTTCCAGACTTTTGCCGGTTTTTACCCGGAATTCAGCGGTAACGCGTGTCAATGTGGATAGGTTACAGGCAACAGCACGCGAATCCGCAGAGCAATGCGAGAGACTCAGCATTCCGACTGTTGATGAGGCTGTCACACTGGAAGACTTGATAGTGGCATGGGAAACGTCCCGAAACCTCTATGTTATGGATGAAACTGGCCGCGGACAGTCTGTCGTCCAGGCTTTTTCGGAGATATCCGAAACGAGAGACGGTGCGGGGTTACTGGTTGGTCCGGAAGGTGGATTTTCGAATTCCGAACTTGACGATTTACGGGAACTGGATTTTGTTACGTCAGTTCTGTTGGGCCCCAGAGTACTGCGCGCGGAAACAGCGGCATTGACGGCGCTGGCGAGCTGGCAGATTTTTTGCGGCGATGGTTGCGCGAAACGGGCTCGGTGACCATGTTAGCTCGACACATTAAATTCCAGGAATTGGGTGGATAAATCAAATGGCGGATACACAGGTGGCCGAAGTCAGCGAACCAGTTACCGAACGAGGGGTTCTGATCGATTACCTGGCGTCTGGTTGCAAACCACCCGAAAACTGGCGTATCGGTACAGAACACGAAAAATTCGCCTACATTCGAGACGGTTTGGTGCCTATCGATTACGAGGGACCTTCAGGGGTCCGCGCCTTGCTGGACGGACTCATCCAGTTTGGCTGGCAACCCATTTCCGAAAAGGGAAATGTTATTGCCCTGTCAAAAGGTGACGGCAGTGCCATTAGTCTGGAACCCGCCGGGCAACTGGAACTGTCTGGCGCACCGCTGGAGACCATTCACCAGACTTGTGGCGAGGTCCACGAACACTTGCGTCAGGTCAAAGCGATTGCCGCAGATCTCGGCATTGTTTTTCTGGGATTGGGGTACCGCCCGGAAGAGCAAACAGGCGATATTCCCTGGATGCCCAAGGGCCGGTATAAAATCATGCGCGAGTATATGCCGAAGAGGGGTACTCTCGGCCTCGATATGATGCAAAACACCTGCACGGTGCAGGTTAATCTGGATTTTGATTCCGAAAAAACCATGATCGAGATGTTTCGCATTGGTCTGGCATTGCAGCCGGTCGCCACAGCCTTATGGGCAAACTCGCCTTTCCGCTTTGGGAAACCCAGCGAATTCCTGAGTTTCCGTAGCCACATCTGGACAGACACAGATCCCGATCGAAGTGGTATCCTGCCCTTCGTCTTCGAAGAGAACTTCGGGTTCGAACGTTACGTTGATTATATCCTTGATGTGCCAATGTACTTTGTCTATCGAGACGGCAACTACATTGATGTTTCAGGTAAGGATTTCAAGGATTTCATGGCCGGGAAATTGTCGGGTTTCGAAGGCCAGTATCCTACTATGAAGGATTGGGAGGATCATCTCACCACTGCGTTCCCCGAAGTCCGGCTGAAGAAGTTTCTCGAAATGCGCGGTGCCGATGGAGGGCCTTGGGCTCGATTGTGCGCGCTGCCGGCCTTTTGGACAGGGTTGCTGTATGATGATGAAGCCCGTTCAACAGCAAGTGCATTGATCGCGGACTGGACCCACGATGAACATGTACATCTTCGCGACAATGTTCCGCGAACGGCGTTACGCACAGTTCACAGAAATGAAACGGTCCGTGAACTGGCACTGGAAGTGCTGAATATCGCCCATGGCGGGCTTTGTCGGCGCGGCCGACTGGATAGCGTTGGGCTCGATGAGACCCATTTTCTGCGACCTCTTTTCCAGACCGCAGAATCCGGGTTGACGCCAGCCGACGAACTGGTTGCGGCCTACGAGGGGCGCTGGAACCAGAGCATAGATCCGGTCTTCCAGGAATACGCCTACTAGGTGCCAATCAGACGGCTGTTCCGCCCACGGTAAGATTGTCGATCAGCATCGTCGGCTGACCGACCCCAACGGGGACGCCTTGCCCGTCTTTGCCACAGGTACCGATACCGGGATCCAGTTCCATATTGTTGCCAATGCGCGATACTCTGGTCAGGACATCCGGACCATTGCCAATCAGTGTAGCGCCTTTCAGTGGTCGGCCAATCTGTCCACCTTCGACTTCATACGCTTCTGTGCACGAAAAAACGAACTTGCCGGACGTGATATCCACCTGTCCGCCGCCAAATGATACGGCGTAAATACCTTTGTCGACGCTCGCAATGATATCATCCGGGTCGTCATCACCGCTCAACATGATGGTATTCGTCATGCGTGGTATTGGCGAATGAGCATAACTTTCCCGGCGACCATTGCCGGTTGACCGTGTACCCATAAGGCGGGCATTCAGGCGGTCATGAAGATAGCCGGTCAGAATTCCATCTTCAATCAATGTAGTCGATTGTGTTGGTGTACCCTCGTCATCAATGCTCAGGGAACCGCGGCGGTCCATCATGGTTCCATCGTCGATAACAGTGACGCCAGGGGATGCAATACGCTTTCCCATCAGACCAGCAAATGCCGAGGTCTCCTTGCGATTGAAGTCTCCCTCCAGACCATGGCCGATAGCTTCGTGTAGCAGAATACCGGGCCAACCAGCACCTAACACAACCGGGACTTCGCCCGCCGGTGCGGGAAGCGCGTCGAGGTTTACGCTGGCTTGTCGCAAGGCTTCACCAACGGCGTGCTGCCAACACTCTACATCCACATAGGAATCATATGATGCCCGTCCGCCGGTTCCGTATCCGCCTGACTCCATTTTGCCATCTTGTTCCAGAACCACGGATACATTCAGGCGAACCAGCGGGCGAACATCGCCCGCCCTGTAACCCCCGGCCCGGATGATCTGCACGGCCTGCCATTGCCCTGACAGGTTAACGCTGACCTGCCTGACACGGTCGTCGGCATCGCGGGTAAAGGAATCAATCTCCTGAAGCAGTTTGACCTTTGCATCGAAGTCCATGGCTTCAAGCGGATTGTCCTCCACATACAAACTGTGATTGGTGCCTGATGGGGGCTCACAAATGGAGCCAGCGTAACCCGCGGATACGGCGCGTACGGTTTCGGATGCCCGTTTGATAGCATTTTCGTCGAGTGACGATGCATGGGCGTAACCGGTCGCTTCATCAGCAACCGTCCTCAGTCCAAAGCCCTGGAGCGTGTCATAACTGGCATTCTTTAACTGACCATCGTCAAATGTCAGGCTTTCGCTTTGTCGATACTCAAGAAATAATTCACCGTCGTCAGCGCCAGCCATGGCATTGTCGACAAGACCTTCCACGCGCGCCCGCTCCAGTCCAGCCTTGCCAAAAAAAAGATCGTCAGTCGTGGAAAGTCCCGTCATGCTAGTGGTTCCTGTTGTTCGTGGCCGGTGTTCGCCGAGTTGGTATGTATATAGGCTACTTTTCCAACTCTGACGAGTGGCAGTAAACGAATTTTGAAGTTAGTTACACGATCCATACGTGATACGGTAACCATAACCGGAGTGTCATAACATGCGTGTCAGAGTACACCAATCGGTCTTGTTGCTTCTCGTTTGTACTATATTCAGCGTCTGTTTCAGCGGTACGAGTGCAATTGCTGATGGCGATCGAAAAAAAGGTCAGGCGCACTTCGAGCCGTTTGAGTTCGCTGGCGGTGGTGAAGAGGACTACGTTTATTTTACGTTGTTTATCAAACCGACAAAACAACAGTACTTGCTGGATCTCTGTAAGCAGGAACCGCGCGTACGCGAAACGGTCTACAAAATGCTTTATGGGCGCGATAACCTGCACAAATGGGGTCTCAAAAACCGGTTACTTGCGAAAGCATCAGCGGCTTTGAAGGCGCGGATAAACAAGGCGGTTAAGGACACTATGGTGGACGAAGCGTATTTCATACGCGGTTATCTGGATTTTGAGCAGGGTCCTATTGAAAACCCGGACATTCCACACCCGTTGACATGCACACAGATTTATTTCCAAGCCAAAAGCCTCAAAGGACTGGGTGACGACTAGCCTTTAGTCAGTATCAATTCTTGCATCATCAGTATTGGCAACATTAATTCTGGTGCCAGGGTAATCCAGCAACCTTCCAGCCACCAACGGACCCGCGGCGGTCGCGGGCGTCTTTGTCCCCTTCGAAACCTTCCAGCACGTTGTAGCAGCTCGCATATCCTGCATTCGTCATGGCGATGGCAGCCGCTATGGATCGTTGCCCGGATCGGCAGATAAACAGAATAGGCGTATTCGGGTCAGGCGCGTGACTTTGCACAATGGAAACAAAATCGGTGTTGTTCTCCATGTCTGGAAATTCGACCCAGGCGGCGAGGCATAGTTCCTTGTTTATCTCAGCGAGATCAGGAACGCCGACAAACGCCCATTCAGCGCGGGTCCGCACGTCGACAAGCACACACTTGGAGTCTTCTGAAAGCATGGCCCAGGATTCCTGCGGCGTTTTATCTCCTGCATAACCAAGTTCATTCATGGGGCCTCCTGAGATCGTCATGTCATTCAGATTATCTTTGTGGGTATGAAGGGGTTTCGTTGCGCTGTAAACCACTACCGATGTTTGAAATTATGGCATTTTTACTTTAATCCGACCCTATATCGCACTATATCAGGATTCGTATTTATCGCAAATATTATGCAAAATAAATTATTCCACAAATGTATTGAGTATAATTCACTATAATGCGTTGAATATACTGAATATAATCAAGAATTGAAGAGTAACCCTATGGCAGATGAATTGACGCTTTCCCATAGCCTGGCGTTCGAAGACCTTTATTCGCGTGAAGGAATTGTGCGGATAGACGGGCTGTTCATGGATTATCTCGGTCAATCCGACGATACATTGAAAATGTCCCTGATCGAAGGGCGTCACGACCCGGATGGTCTGACCAGTCAGGAAGAGTCAGAACTTCTGTTAAAAGTCGCGCCGTATGTGGATGATTTTGTAGGCGAGTTGTTCGATATATCGTCAGCTGTTCTAGATCGCGCGGAAGCACATCATGCACTCGCTCGTGGGTTCGCCTGTCGCCGATTGTTTGTGCAACGGATTGCCTTGAAAAAGATCAAAAGAGATGAGGCCCTTCAGTTGGATGGCAAGTCCATCGAACAGGACCTCATATCCAAGATGGGACAATCTTTTAGCGAAGCAGCCTTTGCGGAAAGCGTGATGTCTTGGTTGGAAGACGGTGAGGTCCACGCGGACGATTTGAATGTCGCCGGGCAGTACGCAGCATGGCGTGTTCATTCGGGCGGACATGGTTCCAGTGTTTTGTTCAAGGAACCCGAACGCATTGACCCTATGAACCTGATCCCAACCCTTCAGCAGCAGTCCGTCCACGATGTTGATGTAAAAGTGATGGACCCTGGTCTTCTGCGTCAACGTCCAGGGTTCAAGTTAACGGATCACGGTGGTGACCTGGCGGATTGTCTGAGTGAAGGCAATTACTGTATTTTTTGCCACAATCAGGGCAAGGATTCCTGCTCTACCGGGCTGATCGATAAAAAAACTGAATCTTTCAAGAAAAGCGCCTTTGGCGTGGAACTGGTCGGCTGTCCGCTGGAGGAAAAGATATCCGAAATGCATGTGGCCAAGACCGAAGGCCACTTTATCGGATCACTGGCAATTGCTGTCGTTGACAACCCGATGATTGCCGGTACGGGACACCGCATCTGCAATGAATGCATGAAGGCCTGCATCTATCAGAAGCAGGAGCCTGTGAATATTCCCATGGGAGAGACGCGGACATTGCGTGATGTCCTGGAATTGCCTTGGGGATTCGAAATCTACAGCCTGCTAACGCGCTGGAATCCACTCAATCTGGATCGGCCAATTCCGAGAAAGCCAAGCGGATACAAGGTACTCGTTGTGGGGCTGGGGCCTGCAGGCTTCACGCTGTCTCATCATCTGATGAACGACGGCCATACAGTCGCCGCGATTGATGGCGCAAAAATTGAACCGGTGAATGCCGAATATTCAGGAGTTACCCCTTTGGGCGAACGCGTGGCATTCAAACCTGTCTATGACATCAAGGAGTTGCACGAAGAACTGGATGATCGTGTTATGGCCGGGTTTGGCGGCGTTGCCGAATACGGTATCACCGTGCGTTGGGACAAGAATTTCCTGAAGATCATCCGTTTGCTACTGGAACGCCGCCAGGAATTTGCCATGTTTGGCGGTACGCGATTCGGCGGCAGCCTGGCCGAAGACTCGGCCTATGCGATGGGGTTTGACCATATCGCCCTGTGTGCGGGTGCCGGGAAACCAACGGTACTAAACATTCCCAATGGCCTTGCGCCGGGCGTCCGTCAGGCTTCGGATTTCCTGATGGGCCTGCAGTTAACCGGTGCGGCCAAACCTGATTCCATCACCAACCTTCAGGTGCGTTTGCCTGTCGTCGTCATTGGCGGCGGTCTGACCGCTGTCGATACAGCGACTGAGTCTCTGGCCTACTATGTTGTTCAGGTTGACAAGTTTCTAAGCCGTTATGAGACCCTTTGCTCGGAACACGGCGAAGCCCAAACCCGGAGCAAATGGAGTGGGCCGGAAGCTGATATCGCTGATGAATTCATAACCCACGGAATAGCGCTCAGAGACGAACGAGAAGCCGCAGCCGCCGAGGGCCGTGAGCCCCAAATTCAGGCTCTGTTAGACAGTTGGGGCGGTGCTATTCTGGCCTATCGTCGACGGTTGATTGATGCGCCCAGTTACACCCTCAACCACGAGGAAGTTGCGAAGGCCATGGAAGAGGGAATTCGCATTGCCGAGCTCGTCTCGCCGGTTGCCATTGATGTGGATGAGGCGGGGCATGCGTCTGCCATCCGTCTCGAAAAGCAGGCAATCGATGATGACGGCAAGCTTTCGGCAACAGATGAGCAGGTCGTGTTACCAGCCCGGACAGTCCTGGTTGCTGCCGGTACGCAACCTAACACCGTCTTGGCTCGCGAACGCGGCGGTGTCTACGAACTGGATGGAAAATATTTCAACGCCATCGACGAGAACGGGAATCATGTTGAACCACAGAAATCCTCCAAACCCGATGTGCCCTACGTTCTCATGTCGCTTAGCGACTGTGGCGTGGATATCAGTTTTTTTGGTGATCTTCACCCGTCATTCAGCGGCAACGTAGTCAGTGCTATGGGCAGCGCCAAGCAAGGCTATCCCAGTATTACACGTTCGCTAGGCCGCCGCGAGCCGTCGCCCGTTACATCTGATCAGTTACTTGACCACCTGCAACAAAGCCTGCGTCCGACGGTACACGAAGTGATCAGACTGACGCCGGAAATTGTCGAAGTCATTGTCCGCGCACCGCGCGCCGCGCGGAGTTTTCAGCCCGGGCAGTTTTATCGACTGCAGAATTTTGAAGCATTAGCTCCGCGTATCGACGGTACGACTCTGGCAATGGAAGGCCTCGCCATGACCGGCGCATGGGTCGACCGGGAACAGGGCTTGGTATCTGTGATCGCTCTTGAAATGGGGGGATCGTCTGATCTGTGCGTGCAACTCAAACCGGGTGAGCCGGTGGTCCTGATGGGGCCAACCGGAACACCCACAGAGATACCCCACGGCGAGACCGTTATTCTGGCCGGTGGCGGCTTGGGCAACGCTGTTTTGTTTTCCATTGGTCAGGCCCTGCGGGCCTCTGGTACGCGTGTACTCTACTTCGCAGGGTACAAGAAGCCCGCAGACCGGTATCACGAACGCAACATTGAAGCGGCAGCAGACATGGTTGTGTGGTGTTCCGATACTGCACCGGCGTTTGAGCCCGGACGGCCCCAGGACCGGGTATTTGTGGGTAACATTGTTGAAGCAATGGTTGCCTATGCAGAAGGTGACCTGGGCCCCACGGGCATTGCCCTGAATGAAGCCGATCGCATTCTCGCGATTGGCTCTGATGGCATGATGAACGCGGTTGGACAGGCACGACACGGAATTCTCAAGCCTTACATGAAAGAAGGCCATGAGGCCATTGGGTCCATTAACTCGCCCATGCAATGCATGATGAAGGAAATTTGTGCCCAATGCCTTCAGCGCCATATCGATCCTGAAACCGGTGAGGAGACGGTGGTGTTTTCCTGCTTCAATCAGGACCAGCCACTGGATAAGGTAGATTTCAAGTGCCTGCGGGAACGTCTTTCGCAAAATGGTGTTCAGGAAAAGTTGACTGCACAGTGGATACACCGGTGCCTTGATCACTTGAATGTGGCGGCCGAATAACTCATAAATGGCGAGCCCGTTGCATATGCTCGGTTCACGGCACGTGTGACCCTCCCCGGAATTAGGAATTTCCCAGATATGCCCGATCCCGATATGTCAGGTGACGACCGTCTCAATCTGCTTGATGATCTGATTAAACGCGCTCGAGCCGCTGGCGCGGACGATGCCGATGCCGTGTTCGTCGAGGGTATTTCCCTGAGTTTGGCGTGCAGGTTGGGCAAGACGGAACATCTTGAACGTTCCGAAGGTTCTGATCTGGGGTTACGTGTATTCAAGGGTAAACGACAGGCAATCGTTTCCTCTTCAGACGTATCGGTGGGTGCACTGGATGCATTGGTGGAGCGGGCTGTTGCCATGGCCCGGACTGTGCCAGAGGACCCATTCTGTGGCATTGCTGACGCAGATCAAATCATGACCAGCACCCAGATTGATCTGGACACTGTGGAGCCCGGAGAGCCAACGGCAGAAGTGTTGAAAGAACGTTCCCTGGAAGCCGAGGATGCCGCCCGTGCGGTTGCAGGCATTACCAATAGTGAAGGCGCGCAGGCCAGTTGGTCAAAGAGCAGCGTGGCCCTCATGGCTTCCAACGGTTTTGCAGGCGTGCGTGCCGGAACGCGGTCCGGCTTCAGCGTTTCTGTTCTGGCTGGCGAGGGAACGGAAATGGAGCGCGACTATGAATACGCCAGCGCCATTTTCTCCAGCGATCTTCCATCGCCTGCTGAACTCGGGCTACAGGCTGGCGAACGGACCATCGCGCGTCTGAATCCGAGAAAAATCGAATCCGCACAGGTTCCTGTGCTGTTTGACCCCCGCGTATCCGGCTCGATCCTTGGCCATCTGTCCGGTGCTATCAACGGATCGTCCATCGCGCGCGGTGTCAGTTTCCTGAAAGACCGTATGGGCGAACTGGTTTTCCCGGCTGATGTCACGGTTATCGACGATCCATTGCGAAAACGGGGTCTTCGCTCCAAGGCGTTTGACGGTGAGGGTCTGCCAACCAGAGAGCGGAAAATTATTGAAACCGGCGTTCTCACGTCCTGGACCATGGACCTGCGATCGGCCCGGCAATTGGGACTGGAGTCTACGGCGAGCGCATCCCGCGGAACATCTTCACCGCCCGGACCCGGCCAGACCAACTTTTACATGGCCGCTGGCGATCTCTCGCCCGAAGAACTGATGGCCGATATTGATGAGGGTCTGTACGTCAGTGAGATGATTGGTCACGGCGTCAATTATGTGACGGGCGACTACAGCCGGGGTGCGACGGGGTTCTGGATCAGGAATGGACAAATCGCGTTCCCGGTGAGCGAAATTACCATCGCCGGTAATCTGAATGACATGTTTGCGAACCTGTCAGCAGCCAATGACCTGGAATTTCGCCATGGCACCGATGCGCCCACCCTTCGCATCGAGGGCATGACTGTGGCCGGCAAATAGCCAACGCAGAACTGCCGGTTGAAGGCCGGTTTGCTGGTCGGAATCAATGCGTTATGTTATGGTCCGGCAATATTTCGGTTCGAAAGCAATCTCTTGAACGATAACCCGCAACCCAATCGTCCTCAGTATACATCTACCCGAGACCTGATGGCGCGACTCATCAGGGAAAACGTGCGTGTTTATAAGGGGTGGCTGATTCTGGCTATCATTTTTATGGCTCTTGTTGCCGTCGCCACGGCATTCAGCGCCTACCTGATGGAGCCTGTGGTCAACGAAATTTTCATTAACCAACAGCGCGACATGTTGTGGGTCGTCGGTGGCGCAATTGTTGCGACCTTCCTGGTCAAAGGCGTCGCCAATTATGCACAAACAGTGATCATGAGCCTGGTCGGACTGAAGATTATTGCTGATTGCCAAAACCGTCTGTTTGCGCACCTGACAAGAATGGAACTGCAATTTTTTCAGCAGCATACAACAGGCTCGCTAATTTCTCGTTTTACCGTCGATATTAACTCTATTCGTGTCGCGGTATCCAATGCGTTGACCAGTTTGGGCAAGGACTTGTTGATGCTGGTTGGACTTGTTGGCGTTATGTTTAGTCAGGACTTCGAACTGGCGCTTATCGCTTTTGTGGTTTTCCCGATTGCTATCGTACCGATTGCCCGTTTGGGGCGGCGTGTGAGAAAGGTTGTTGCCAACACTCAGAACGAAATGGGCCTGTTTACGGCGCTTTTGGGCCAAACGTTTCAGGGCATTCGTATGGTAAAGGCCTATCGTATGCAGGATTACGAAGGAGGCCGTATTAAGGATATTGTCTCACGAATTTATGGTCTCAACATGAAGGCGTCGCGCACCCAGGCCATGGCAAGCCCGATCATGGAAACCCTTGGCGGAGTTTCCGTGGCGATGGTTGTAATTTATGGCGGATACAGGGTGATCGAGAACCAGACTGATCCCGGTTCTTTCTTTTCCTTTATCACGGCATTGCTTATGGCCTATGAGCCCGCTAAACGCCTCGCCAATCTTAATGCCAATATCCAGACGGGGCTGGCTGGAGCCGAACGCATGTTCCAGATTCTGGATACGGAATCGTCAATCGTCGAAAGCCCTGACGCAAAGGACGTGTCCATAACCAACGGGTCCATTCGTTTGAACAACGTCACCTTTGAGTATGAGCGTGAAGCCAACGTGCTGAACGATATTACCATCGATATCCCGGCGGGTAAGACGGTCGCTCTTGTCGGGCCGTCCGGTGCCGGCAAGTCCACGATCTTTAATCTGATTCCCCGTTTCTATGATGTGAACGCAGGCAGTGTGACTGTTGATGATATGGATGTGCGCGACATGACGTTTGCGTCGCTGCATCAGGCCATTGCACTGGTCAGTCAGGAAGTGACTCTGTTTGATGACACGGTGAAAGCCAATATCGCTTACGGTCGGGCCGGGTCCTCGGATGAAGATATCGAGCAGGCCGCCAGGCAGGCTGCCGCCCACGATTTTATCATTTCATTGCCAGACGGATACGACACCATGGTTGGAGAACACGGCCTCAAGCTGTCCGGCGGCCAGCGTCAGCGACTGGCTATAGCCCGGGCCATGTTAAAGGACGCGCCAATCCTGTTGCTGGATGAAGCAACGTCGGCTCTTGATACGGAAGCCGAACGCAAGGTTCAGATGGCACTGGAGAAACTGATAACCGGGCGGACAGCCGTGGTTATTGCGCACCGGTTATCGACCATCGTCCACGCCGATCTGATCTATGTTATCGACAAGGGCCGGGTTGTCGAGAAGGGCGGGCACGATGAACTTATGGCACGTGGTGGTCATTACTCCCGTCTGTACGATCTCCAGTTTCGGGACTCAGAAACTGGCGTGACCGAGTCTGTTCAGTAATCGCCGGGGGTGCGGGTGAGACCATTCCGGACAATTCTTCAAAGCGAAAGCCTCCGAAGCATGATGTGCTGGCTCGGTTCGCTTTATATTCGGCTCGTTTATCTGACCTCCCGGTGGCAGGTGATCAATGGTGACGTGCCAGCCGCATTCTGGGACTCAGGCAAGCCGTTCATCCTGTGTATGTGGCATGGCCGGTTCCTCATGTTCCCCTGTGCGTGGCCACGTAACAGACAGATCCATATGCTGATTTCCCAGCACCGGGACGGTCAGATCATTTCCCGCACGGTCGGTCATTTTGGCCTGTCCACAATCGCCGGGTCCAGCAGCCGTGGCGGAACCCAGGCCCTGCGATCCCTGCTTTCAACACTCAAATCAGGCGGTTATATCGGCATCACACCGGATGGTCCCCGTGGTCCGCGAATGCGGGCAACCGATGGGGTGGTTGCGATTGCGCGCCTGTCCGGCATCCCAGTTATTCCCATCGCCATCAATTCCTCAAGACGTAAAGTTCTCGGTTCCTGGGACCGGTTTGTGGTTTCTCTGCCATTCAGTCGGGGGGTTTTTCTGTGGGGCCAGCCCATAGAGATTTCCAGGGATGCGGACAAGGATGAGCAGGAAGCGGCACGTCTGCACATCGAAGACACGCTGACAAAACTGTGTCATGAGGCTGATGCCCTGTTTGATCAGGACTGTATTGAACCCGCTGATCCCGTGATCCCGACAGCCGATGAGGTGTCCCCATGATGGCGCCCGGATTCTGGGCTTACGGTCAGGGTGGACCGGTCGCGGCTCTTTTATCGCCCTTTGGTGCGTTGTACGGGCTGGCTACGGCGACCAGATTGCGGTTCAAAAAGTCCTGGCATTGCCCCATACCGGTTATCTGTGTGGGGAATCTGGTTGCCGGCGGTTCGGGCAAGACTCCGGTCGTGCTTGATCTGGCGGAGCGTCTGGGACAACGGGATGTTCCGGTTCATATGGTTACCCGCGGTTATGGCGGCCGCGAGCGTGGTCCCTTGCGCGTCTCAGGCGATCAGTACGATGCCCGGCTGGTGGGTGACGAGCCGTTGCTGCTGTCCGAAACGGCCCCCACCTGGTTATCGGATGAGCGCCCGGCCGGGTGTCGGCGGGCCCTGGCCGAGGGCGCGGGTCTGATCGTGCTCGACGACGGGTTTCAGGATCCCTCATGTGAGAAAACGCTGTCGTTTGTTGTTGTTGACGGCTCGTTCGGGTTCGGCAACGGGCACATGATTCCGGCGGGCCCGTTGCGGGAACCTGTTGCCAGCGGGTTAAAGCGCGCCGACGCGGTCATTCTGATTGGCGACGACAGGACCAATGTGGAAAGCATGATTGCTGGCCGGTGCCCGGTCTTGAAAGCAAAACTGCAATCCGGCCCGGAAGCCGCCGCATTATCCGGACAGGCCGTTTTGCCGTTTGCCGGTATTGGCAATCCCGAGAAGTTTTTTGAATCCGTGCGGAACAGTGGCGCAAACATCATAACCACCCGGGCGTTTCCGGATCACCATCACTATTCGCGCGGTGAAATTGACTCGCTGATTCACCACGCAAACCAGGCAAATGCCCGGTTGCTTACGACAACAAAGGACATGGTTCGAATTCCGCCGGATCTGAAATCAAACGTTGATGTGTTGACAGTCCACGTGGTTTGGCAGAACGAAGAAGAAATCAACAATCTTCTGGAACCGATCATTGCCGATGTCGCCTGAAAAATCACCCCCCTCGGTCTTCGTGTGGATCAATCACGTTATCCAGGCGGCGGTGGTGCATCTGCTGTTTGGATTGATCCGGCTGTTTCCCGTCGCTGCCGCGTCGGGATTTGGCGGATGGCTTGGCCGCACAATCGGACCCCTGTTCGGCGTTAGCAGAATGGCGAAGCGCAACATCACGCGCGCGTTCCCTGAAAAAACCGAAACCGAAATCAATACCATCGTCCGGGGCATGTGGGATAATTTCGGACGCGTTGTGTTCGAGTTTCCCAATCTGGATCGTATCCGGTTCAGCGGCGACCGGGCCCATGTGGAAATCGTCAATGAATCCGTGATTACAGACATTCGCGACGACGGCCAGCCGGGGATTTTTGTGTCCGGCCATTTCGCAAACTGGGAGCTCACATCGCGCAGCGCCATGCGACACGATCTGCATGTCCACTCCATCTACCGGGATTTCAACAACCCGTTACTGCACAATATTCTCTTGCGCCGCAATGTTGGCCAAAGCATCCCCATCCCGAAGGGCGCCAGGGGGGCGAAAACTGCCCTGAAACTGCTCAGGGATGGCGAGCACCTTGGCATTCTGGCGGATCAGAAACTGAACGAGGGCATCGCCCTGCCATTTTTTGGCCGCGACGCCATGACCGCGCCCGCACTGGCCCAGTTCGCGCTCCGCTATGACTGCCCGGTTGTGCCGTTCCGGGTGGAGCGTCTGGGCGGCGTGAAGTTCCGCATAACCTATATGGAACCCAGGCGGGTAAAGGATACAGGGGACAATCGCGCCGACGTGCGGACATTCATGCTGGAAATCAACCAGATGTTCGAGGCATGGATCCGCGAAAGGCCGGAGCAGTGGTTATGGCTCCATCGCCGATGGCCGGAGAATTAGCAAAACCCGAGCAAATTGTTTCAATGTGTGACGGTGGCTTTGCGCGTTATCCATAACCCAAAAAGTGAAGCCTGAGCAATTTGATTCAAATTGTGAAGGTGGCTTTGCGTGTTATCCATTATCCAAAAAGTGATGCCTCAGCAAATTGACTCAATGTGTGACGGCGGCTTTGCGCGTTATCCATAACCCAAAAAGTGAAGCCCGAACAAATTGACTCAATGTGTGACGGTGCCGTTTTCAGGACATTTCAGTGCCGTTGGACTCTGTGCAATTTTCAAGCCCTTGAAAACATGAGCCGATTCTACAGAAAGTAGACTTTCGCAGACTTTTGTTCACTTTTTTCACCCTCTGATGTCTACATTTTCATCAATATCAATGACTTGGAGCGTGCTTGACCCAGAAAAAGTAGCCAAATGTCTACAAAAACGTAGTCACGAAATGTAGACATTTGACTACATTCATCACCCGGCAGTGCTATCGCTGATAGCACGAGAGAGTCTTGCCCGGCCCATCTGTCGCATGGGGAACATTTTTTCAGGCCACAATAGACAGCATTGACCTCGCCCCAAATTTGCCCCTGTGCGCCGGGAAAGACAGAACACGACACGACACACCAGAAAACCTGCCAGCGTGAAACTCAATGTATTTA
>JAJFID010000044.1 GCA_021775325.1 Rhodospirillales bacterium | reverse complement strand
TCTTTTTTACATCGGTGCGTCGATGACATTCTTTCCGTGATTCTTTTCGGTTATCGAAAACGATCTGAGCCGTGTATTAGCGTATAGCTTGATAATCCAGGTCGGTTTCATGGTCGTCGGCATTGGTATTGGAACGACACTTGCCCTTACTGGTGCAATTTCACATGCCTTCAATGACGTCATTTTTAAGGGGCTGTTGTTTATGTCAATGGGCGCGGTTTTACATATGACGGGGCGCATCAATGGTTCTGATCTGGGTGGGTTGTACAAAACCATGCCAAAGACGACTGTCTTATGTATCGTTGGGGCGGCCTCTATTTCCGCCTTTCCCCTGTTCAGTGGTTTTGTAAGTAAGTCTATGGTGATGAGTGCGGCTTTGGAAAACGATTTTCACATGGTTTGGCTCATGCTGTTATTTGCCTCCGCGGGTGTTTTCCATCATGCCGGTATCAAGATCCCCTATTTTGCATTTTTTGCTCATGACTCGGGGGTACGTGCAAGCGACCCACCAAACAACATGCTGGTGGCGATGTCGTTTGCAGCCGCCCTTTGCATTGGTATTGGCGTCTATCCCGCTGCGCTGTATTCTCTTCTACCATATGACACGGGTTACAATCCGTATGACGCGACGCACGTGCTTGCACAAACGCAACTATTATTTTTCTCAGCGCTGGCCTTCGTCTGGCTTAATCTCAAAGGTATGTATCCGCCAGAGCTACGATCAACGAATTTAGATGTAGACTGGATATATCGGCGTGTCTTTCCCTCCACAATTCGACATGTGTTTGCTGTTGTATGGCGGATAGACGCAACCATGCGTCGAACTTTCCTTTCAGGCCTTGAAAGGTGCGTGGATTCCCTATCCACAAGACGCGACGTCTCAAGTGAACTGATTTCGCGAGGCCGTCCTGCCAGTGGCATGATTATCTGGGTTGCGCTAGTTCTTGCCGTCTACCTGTTTCTGAGTTTTATAAGTTAAATAAATAGTCAATTTCATAACGGCAACAGCCTTGAACTGGTTTCTGGTTGTTGCCTTGTGGAAATAGCTATTTGGAGATCAGGATGACATCTGGATGGTTAGTTGGAGTTTCTGCTGCGGGGCGTTAGCAGACCTAATCAGGCCTACGTGATCACTTCCGTTTCTAGTGTTTTACCGGACACAAGTGGAACCAGTCTTGCAAGTTAAACAGGCCGTTCGATTCACCAGATCGTTTCCCTGATACATTTTTTCTTTTCCCTGTTCCTTAGAAACATTTCCCTGTTATGCCTGTTAGGGAATTACGCTCATGAGCGCAGTGATACTGCGATAAATTGGACCGTCGAGGATGTAATCATGCTCATAACGGTGAAAATTCCCTGTTCTTTCCCTGTTAAACAGGGAAAACACTGGAGACTGGTTCGCTTGAGACTGCGTACACAGCCACTCTATCCCCGATTTTGTCCTGATTGTTTACACTGACACTATCCGAGCAGGATTTCGGGGTTGGTTTCCGTCATGCCTGTGGACTCAATGACCGAAAGGATCTTGTCCACGTTGCTGCCGTCTTCGGATATGGGCAGGCGCAGGGCTAAATCTGTTACAAGACTTTCATTTTCGTGTTCATACACCTGACGGAACAACAAGGGGGATTTCTGTTCGGTCACACTGGTGAAACTCTCGCGGGAACATCTGGATACGTCCGCTGGCGTCAGATCGTCTACTGAGAGTCCCGTCATCTCTTTGTCGTGCACGCGACGGAATCCGCTACCCCAGTATCGATAGGTAAAATCCAGTGGCTGATGACGAACATCGACGACACTGGTCTGTCCCAGAAGCGGTCGAGGTACCTCAAGCAGATCTACTTGTTTCCAGCGCGGCATGGTACGGTCGCCACACCACTGCGTCCAGATATCCAGCATCTTCTTAAGGTCGTCTGAGGTCAGGTCAGCAGAATCCAGTTCCGTGACAGTATACGCGACCATTTTCACCCCCCGGCACTACCGCCTAATAGACAGTTGATTTCATCATCCTACACCGCGCCGGTTTCTGCAACGTTGCCGATCTGTGGCACGGAGTACATTCAACATAAGATGCGCGAAATGATCTTGCGGGCGGGCGATGGGGCGGGCACGATGCGGGCCGGTATTGTGGAGGGAGCTGCATGACAATCAAGCTGGCTGTGGACATCGGCGGCACGTTTACGGACGTGGTGGTGGAGCGCGCGGGTGTACATTATGGCACCAAGGTGCTGACTACCCATGGCGCGCCTGCGCAAGGCTTTATGCAGGGTGTTGAGCGTATTCTGGCCGAAACCGGTATTGAGCCGGGACAGGTCGAGCTGATCGTGCACGGGACCACGCTGGCGACCAATTTGCTGATTGAACGCAAGGGCGCGCGGACGGCTCTCATTGTCACGGCTGGCCACCGGGACTCGTTGGAAATGGCCTATGAAAACCGCTTTGACCAGTACGATCTCATGGCCGAACGGTTGCCGCCGCTGGTGCCGCGCGAACTGCGACTGCCCGTTGCCGAACGCGTGAATTTCAGAGGCGACGTTTTGCAGCCGCTGGATACGGCGTCTGTCGAGGCCCTGATCCCCGTGTTGCGTGACCAAAACGTGGAAAGTGTCGCCATCGGCCTGCTGCATGCTTATGCCAATCCGGCGCACGAGCGCCGGGTCGCGGAAATCCTGCAGGCGGCGCTGCCGGATGTATGGATAACCCTGGCGTCGGACGTATGCCCTGAAATTCGCGAGTACGAGCGCCAGTCCACCACCTGCTGCAACGCCTACGTGCGGCCGGTGATGGCGGCTTACCTGAGCGATCTGCAGGCCCGGCTTGGCGGAACGGGGTTTGACTGTCCGTGCCTGCTGATGACTTCGGGCGGCAATCTCGTCACCATCGAAACAGCCCGCGAACACCCGATCCGGCTGGTGGAATCCGGGCCGGCAGGCGGTGCCATACTGGCCGCGCACATTGCCCGGCAGCACGGTGAACCAAGCGTCGTGTCATTCGACATGGGCGGCACCACCGCCAAGATCTGCCTGATAGATGACGGCGAACCCCTGCTGAGTCGCAGTTTCGAAGTGGATCGTGCGCACCGGTTCATGAAGGGCAGCGGCCTGCCCATCAAAATTCCGGTCGTGGAAATGGTGGAGATTGGTGCAGGCGGCGGCTCCATTGCGACACTGGACAGTCTTGGCCGCGTTCAGGTGGGTCCGGAAAGCGCCGGGTCCGAGCCGGGACCTGCGTGTTATGATCAGGGCGGCGATCAACCGACGATCAGTGATGCCAATCTTCTGCTCGGCAGGCTTGATCCGGATTCCTTTGGCGGCGGGCGCATGCGCCTCAACACAGATGCCGCCACGGCCGTGATATCACGCGACGTGGGACTCGGTATGGGACTGGACCCGGTGGCGGCAGCCCGCGGGATTATTGAGGTGGTAGATGAAAATATGGCGTCTGCCGCGCGGGTACATGCGGTGGAACGTGGTATGGAAATCGAGGCCCGGACCATGATCGCATTTGGCGGCGCGGCGCCTCTTCATGCGACGCGGCTGGCCGAAAAACTGGGTATCGAGCGGGTGATCATTCCAGCCAATGCGGGTGTTGGATCGGCAATCGGATTTCTGATCGCGCCCATCGCCTATGAGGTCGTCCGCAGCCGCTATCAGACCCTGAGCAGCCTTGATACGGGGACCATGCAGACGCTGTTCGACGACATGCGTGTCGAGGCGCTGGCGGTGGTCCATCTGGGGGCACCGGATGCAGTGGCCGATGAGGCTCGCCATGCCTACGCCCGCTATGTGGGGCAGGGACACGAGATCAAAATCAGTTTGCCCGATGGCGACATCGACGGAACCACGGCAGAGACACTCCGCGCCCGATTTGAGTCGGAATACGAGCGACAGTATGGTCGCATTGTACCCGGTCTGGAGGTTGAGGTCCTGACCTGGTCAGTCACAGCGACGGCATCCAGCCATGACAAGCCTGAAGCCATGAAGAAGGATGTTACGCGGTCCACACGGCAAGGCGATTCCACCCGCGAGATTCATTTTCCGGGTTTTGATAATGCGCGCAGGTCGATCCAGGTCGACAGAGAGGACATCACATCGGCGCAGTCTGTTGAGGGCCCCGCTGCCATTACCGAACCTCAGACGACAACCATACTGCCGCCCGGTTTCTCCCTGATCGTTGCACCGAATGGCGATCTGGTGATCAATCGGGACTCGCAGATAGAATCCACAAGCGATGCCATGGCCGGAATACGTCAGCAGATTATCTGGAATCGCATGATCGCCATCGTGGAAGAGCAGGCACAGGCCCTGATCCGCACGGCGTTCTCCACCAC
>JAJFID010000427.1 GCA_021775325.1 Rhodospirillales bacterium | reverse complement strand
ACCTCGTACCCGCACGTGCTTCAACGCATTTTGGGCGATGTGAGTTCGGCAGATGTGCATGACATGACGGGTGGCCCTGTGGCTGTCGGGTATGTCCTGATGGCCCATGCGAAACCCGCCCCGGAAACGTCAGCGAATGTCTATCGTTTGCGCAATGTGCGGTGCGTGAACATTGAAGCTTGTTCCTACTTTTTTGATTTCTTCGCCTTTTTCTTTTTGGATTTCTTGTTCTCTTTAGCGAGAATTTTTTTCTTCTCGGCTTTCAGATTTTTAATTTTCTTTTTCAGCTTCTTGATCTTTGCCTTTACGTCTTTCGCAGACATTTTCTCCTCCTTTTCTGATGATTTTTTTGGTACTCGAGCCGCCACGGCTTTTGTTCGAATTTTCACAGGGCCCACGGCGCGTAACTTGTTCTTTGTCGCAGTTGCGGGTATGCGTGGTTTGGGCATCAGGGATTTTGCAGAAACAATTATCTGGCCTGCACTCTTTTCACTGATACCCGGTACTGTTGACAGTTCACCGGGTTTGGCAGCTGCAATCTTCGCGATGGTACGGTAATTGTTTTTGACGCAAGCTGCGGCCAGTGAGGGACCAATACCCTCTATTTCCGTTAAACTAGGCATGTTCCTGAACCCCCTCTCCACTCACCGTTTCATCGGATTGACGCAACAGCGTGAATCCAATCCCCATATTCCTTATGTGGTTAAAGAATAGCAGGGCGGGGTCGGGGCACGCCTTGACTTGAGTCAAGCCATGCCGTGAAGAGGTGTACGATTAAGCTGTTGTCTGGTTCAGGCCGTCTGCGGGCACGCTTCAAGCTTCGGGAAACCGTCTGCGGTCGAACTGAAGGCGGACCTTGGCGGTGCTTACCCAATCAACGGGACGCCCGGGATTTGAATCTAAGCGCTTTGTGTTAGTGCGCCGTTATCGCGTACCGTTTGCATGATGAGTTCGATCAGGCCGAATTGTGACCGGGCATTGACGTCCTCGAAGTAAACGTGGCTGGGCCAGGGTTCGTTGTTCATGGTTTCATCAGGGTTGCCGATTTCCGTGCACACCCGCTTGATCCCGGTGACAAAATCGAGGGCCATTTCCTGAATTTCCTGCCTGGCAATCTCCAGGTCGGCAATGCTGTTGCTGTCGATCCGGGGTGAACCAACACCCAGAGTCAGCGGTATGCCACGGGCTATTGATTGATCGGCATAAAACTCAACCGGCACCTTGTCGGCGTCGAGCCGCATCATGAAATCGCGGCATACGTCATATTTCAGGTCCGTCAGTTCGGAAAGATTGATGCCCTCAGGCGTGTCACCTGCTGTCTTTTGCCGTCGCGAGCTGCGGCCTTTTTTCTGCGCCTGTGTGACATAGTCGCCCCGATAGTTGCAGTCGAATACACGGTCCGCCCAGGGTTTGTCTTTCACCATGTACTGGATTGACCGAATAGCCATGTTCTTGCAGTTTTCCGGTCCGATAAAAAACGGCGACCCGGAAGCGTCAGACAATTCAATCCAGCCATCGGGAAATTCACCCAGGAAATGCTCAATCCAGGGTGCCAGAACCCGGTCGGCGATACAGTCCAGCAGCTCGTTTACATGATCCGGGTCATGCAGAACATCGGCCAGTAACGGTTCCTGACCATAGATATCGGCGGCCAGACTGTAGGGTGCCGTCAGTTGCAACAGGGGCTGCATACCGGACAGCTTCTGTGATTCGCGCAGCATATCGTTGATGACTTTTGGCGTGCCCGTGGTGAAATCGGGCGTGGTTATGACGGATCGCCAGTTCTGTTTGTTGACAAGCGGCGAGTCCGGATCGGAGCCCGGCGGGAACTTGTCCGGATACATCATCTTCTGACCCGTGGCCTCACAGGTGAAGGCATACAGAGCCCATGTGGTGTATTGCTTGGTGGTGCCCAGCAAATAACTGGCCATCAGATTGACCCGCGCATAACGCTTCGGGTCAGTCTTGTAGTATTCCGCTGACTTAACCCCGTAGAGCTCGTTCAGGATATCCAGACCCAACATGTGAACGGACGCCGTGGTATGCACGTGATTTGTCGGCGCAGGCTCCGCAAACCGGGCGTCATAGTGGCCCGCAATCGTGTCATCGATGAGCGTCCGGAGCGCCTGTTTTGCCTCCGCGTCACCGGATTGCCAGCGCGACAACAGGTGTAATCCAGCGGGAAATTCGAGATAGTCGGTCATCGGTTCTGTCCTGATGGTGTGTCACGTTCAGGGCGACAGAGTATCGAATAGTGGACTTAGAATAAATTGCCATTATAGAATATTATGATAAGGCCACTATTGCTTGTGAACCAACAAACCTGACGGGGTGAAATCGCGTGGCGAAATCCATGAAAGGCGTCCTGCTGGAAATGCTCAATCTGGACAGGTCGTCGCAAACACCCATGTATTTGCAACTGGATACACAACTTCGGGCGGCTGTCCTGTCGGGTACGCTTGTCAAAGGCGACCGACTTCCGGCGACACGGCAACTGGCGAAGGACCTGAATGTTTCGCGCATCACCATACAAATCACCTATGACCAGCTTATTGCCGAAGGTTTTTTGACCGCGGTTACGGGCTCCGGCACATTTGTCGCGGAAATCCCCGCGGAAGTCCTGCCCCCTAACTCGGCACCTGTACAGGTATCACACGAGCCGGGAGCCAGATTGTCGACCAGAGGTCGCTCCATTGCACAGACCGGCGCAATGACACGGATCGACAAATCGCGACCGTTTCGCCCCGGTGTGCCCGCTGTTGATCTTTTTCCGAAACGCGCATGGTCGAAACTATGGTCTCAATCGCTGGCGGGTTTGGGCCATGCGCATTTCGGTTACGGCCCCCCGGCCGGGCATCCCCCCTTGCGCAAAGCCATCGCCACACATCTGGGCAATGCCCGGGGCATCAAATGCACGCCCGATCAGGTCATCGTCACCACAGGTGCCCAGCAATCATTTGCGTTAAGCGCTCTTGCGTTGCTTGATCCGGGCGACGTCGCCTGGGGCGAATATCCCGGCCACACCGCCGGTCGGGACTGCTGCTGGGGTTCACGGGTGTCCGTCCTGATGACATGGCCGTGAACGTCAAAAAACTGGCCCGTGTTTTGGAAAAGCCTGCCGAAGGCGGCGCGCCATCAATCTGATTTTCTCACAGGATTTTCAGAGGAAACAGTGCATCACGAAACAAACGTTTTCAGATTCAATGCCAATTCACACCACGGAACGGGACGTATCTGAAGTGTGTTTGCCACATCCGCCAATAGCAGAGGCTGTTGAAAAAGTTCTCCTCCGGCGCATAGCGTGAAACTTCTTGTCCACTGGTTTGCTCCATGCATCATGGAAGGGATTGGCAGAAAATCCTAAAACCTCGTCCTGACAACGCGTAGGGCCATGAAGGTGACTTCTGGAGCCATTCGCCGCTTGCAAATTATATCGGGCAATTTCTCGCACCACCCACCAGCCGACTTTTTCAACTGCCTCAGCCATAAGCTGACAGTGTGGCATCAGCTAGAGGTTCTTCTTTGCCACGCTTGGTTTTGACTCTTTTGGGCTGAACAACTTCATCGGACCATTGACGCCTTTAAGGCTTTTCTTGCCAAGCGCATCCCACTTACCCTTGATATTTCGAGCAAACTGGTCACTAACAATGACGCTACGCCCCATCTCTTTGGTTAGAGACTCCAACCGTGCAGTTTCATTGGCTGCTGGGCCAATGACTGAAAATTCCAAACGTTCGGGTACGCCTATATTGCCATACATGACATCGCCGATATGGAGGCCGAGACCATATTCAATCAATGGCTGGCCATTTACAGTACGCTCAGCATTTAGTTTTTTTGCTCTCCGTTTTGCTTCGCGCATGGCCCCCATAGCCCTCACACAGGCTTGTTTTTCAGATAGCGCTCCCTTGCGTATGGGGAAAATTGCAAGCACTGCATCACCAATAAACCGCAGCACTTCCCCTCCATTCCCCATGACAGCACCAGCTGTACATTCAAAATACTCATTGACCATCGCAAAGAAGTCTTCGGGACCTAAAGCCTCTGCCAACGGCGTTGAGTTACGCATATCGGAATACCAGATTACCGAATGAATGGCTTCATAGTCTCCGCGTTGGATTTGACCGTTCATAACCCGCCTACCAGCGTCGGGGCCAAGATACGTATTCAAGATATTGTCGGCGATCTGGTTTTTGATCAGAACCTTGAAGGTAACGGCGAGGCGTTGCTGAATACGTGATAGGGCATGTAAATCACTATCGGTGAAGCCGCCGGGCCGGTCAGTCAGCCAGGAGCCGATCACACCACTTCTAATTCTTTCACCTTCGGCCTCTGGATCGAATTGGATGGAAAAGGCCATATAATCGGTAGCACGATAGTTCTTTTGAAATTCGATTAGGATCGGGAAATCAAGTAACGAATTTTCGCCGACCAGGTGCCGACGGATTTGATCGATGTTGTTCTCGACCAAAAAAGCATAGGGGCTAACTTCCCAGCCGGCGTCAGCTGAGGCCGAGTTATGTGCTATTTCAAGACGCTCAGTATCTCGATCTTTGTACCAGGAATAACTAATGGCGGCAAAAAGAGGGTGTAATGTACGAAAGGCAATATGAGAGCGGGTGATCGGCACCCCCGCTGCCAGCAATCGCAAACAGGTCCCCTCAAACAATTCCATCATTGTGGTTTGTTCGTCGAGAGCGCATTCCATCAGCCAATCGGCAATGTTGTCGACCATGAGATTGCCTAGTTGAGGCCCAGGTGTTTCGCTTGTCATAGATTGACTGCTTTCAAATTCACATTTTCGTTCGTGATTATCACATGCACCATGGGATTTATTACATATATACACATCTAACCCAAACCATGGATGCCGATTATGCGGTGTGCAATCTTTACATCGCAGAAAATTCCGAAATGTCCGCTTCGGGTCATCTCCGGCTGTTTTCGGTGACCTGAAATCACTTCCGTTATTTGATCCGACGCAGACAAGAACCGGTAGAACGTCCGATCATCAGCCGATATCGGACTGGAACAACCGGTCTGAAACAGGCCGCCTCATAGGCTAAAGCGCGCTTGTGTTGGACAGGTGGGATGTCACGGCGGTTCTGACCCGTCTTCCAGGTTAAGCGCAACAACATTCTCGTGCATACCAAGGTGACTTTAGAGCGACACGTTACACAAATATGTTCACCACGAACAAGATGAGCAAGGCAAGAATGATCGCGGCAGCTCCGCCACCACCCAGAACACCAAGGAGCCCCTTTAAGGATAAAGAACCATTTTGAGTCATAATAATTTCCTCCCGTCAGAAGTCAGATACGAGCGGAATTATAGACGAATGAAAGACCATATGACAATTGTGACTATTAACAGATCAGCGAAGACCTTGTCGCGGCCCATCCAGCTTTTCCCATCTTTTAGCACCCTTCACCATTATCGGTGATAGCGGGTTTCTGCACCGACTTCGTAAAGATCAAATGCCTCTTCGGGGTCATTGGCGGAAGTTCCAGGCACTCCCGGTACAAGTCCGCTTGCCGCGTGAAGCCGGGTGTTACTACTATACATTGGCGGCGTCAAAAAAGCTTGACTTTTGACCGTTTTTATGATACTTTTCCTATTCGTTATTTGACATTGTAAATTTTTCAAACCCAATGCGACTGTTTCCTGGTGTCGTGAGTTCCCTTTCAAGCCATTACATGGCCTGCCCGGCAGCCCGTGAAACTGTTGTATTTGCGACAAAACTGCGTCATGGCCGGGGAATCATCCCCGTTGCAAAAGTAGTCAAATGTCTACATTTTTTGTCCACTTTTGTAGACCTCACTGTAGACTTTTGTAGACATGATTTTGGAACAGAAAAACCGTTAACCCATTGATATAGAAACACGTTCCCGATTCATTTTCCATAATATAGAAGGTTTTACGGCCAAAAGTGGGCAAAAGTCTACATTCACTGCCCGACAGGACGATACATCGTTCGAGAGGGGTTGATTCTGCGTTTGAAATCAATAGCTTGGATTTAGCAGCTCGGAATGTGGGAAAAGGCGCTCAAATATGTACCAAATGCGACATTAGGTAAGTTTTCCACAGAGACCCAGAAAGTAAGTAAGAAAGAACAGGCTATATTACCTCAGTGTCTCAGTGTCTCTGTGGTTAAAAACCACGTACTCACCCCATCTCCGGCACCAGCCTCTCTTGCGCCACGATCCATCTGATTTCTTCCTTGATCAGATCGATGTGGTGGGAAGGCTCGGCGTTGAGCACGGCGCTGAGGATGGCCAGACGCACGGGTTTGGGCATGCGGTGGAAATTCTCCAGCACCAGAAATTTGACACTGGGCCGCACATTTTCTGACAACAACAGGCTGAGTACCAGTCGCTTGCGGATATCGTTGCGCAGGTTGCCCGCTTCGGTCAGTTCGAAAAAATCATGCACAAAGTTGCGCGGCGTGATGGCCCCATCCATGAGCCCCTTCAAATTCTGCCGCAGTGCCGTGGTATACTGCTGGCGTGAGCGGACAATGAACTCGTTGGCGTGATGGTGAATTTTGGCGATGGCGTCGGGATCAAATGCACTCTCGGTAATGAGCGAGACGCATTCGCGAACCAGCGGGTGTCTGCTGGTTTCACCGACCACCTGGACCACACCGGATATGAGTTTGCTCTGACGGCCCAGCGGTCCGAGCCGGGTGATCGCCGCGATGGACATGGGCGTTTCCGGATCACGGGTGGATAACATGGCCAGCGGCAACGGGTCTTCCATACTGCTCAGATCAATATTACGGTTGAGCAGCAGTTCGGGCAGCAGAATGCGGTCGGTTTCGTCAGGTAAACACACAGGTTCCCGATTCTGGTAACAGTGTTTGATACTGAGCGCCGTCTGCAGGCCTTCCTGGGTGATTCCCAGTTCATTCATGCCAGGACTTCTGCTGGCTGAATTGTGGCTGGCCGCATCATTTCTCGTTGCTTCGCTCATCTTGTTCTTCCGTCTGTTCCGCTTACTCTGCAGCGGATGCGGTTATCGGACCAGTTGGTGCAGCGTCTGCGGGTGCCGGCTGTACATTACGCATAGCCACCGTGCCCGCTACACCATCATTCTTTTCCAGCCAGTTGCGGAAAAGGCCGGCACCTTCACGCACCGCCTCCGGTGCAATCGCCGCGTTGTAGATTTCCTGTTCGCGCAGCGCCCGGTGGAGATCCAGCAGTTGATCACCAAGCAGATCGTTCCAGGCACAGCCTTCATCCTCGAGACGCCGTTCCAGGACTTCCATATCCTCGATCACGCTGGCCAGTACCAGGGTCAGAAACACCATGGTTGCCGGTGGTATGATACTGCTGCCGGTGCGCCATTTGCTGACCGTCGAGGCCGACACATGGACCACCTCGGCGATGTATTTTCCGGCAATCCCCGCCTTTTCCAGACCATCAAGAACCGGATAGCCGTTGCCCGCAAATCCTGCTGACGGTCCCCTCATAGCCATATCCTCCCTGGCACATGTTTCACTCCTCTTCTACTCCGGGCATCACGTGTTAACAAATTGTGTGTTGGTTGGGCCAAAAATCCCTATATATGGTATGGATACAGTCGCAGAGTTCTGCGACTTTCGCATGTTTCACGGCACAGGGACGAAATCGGCCATGCGCATCGGCATTGACCTGGGAGGTACGAAAATCGAGGGAATCGCCATCGATTCGGCTGGACAGGAGCTGGCCCGGGAACGATTGCCCACCGCACAAGGCGATTATGACGCCATCGTGCAGCAGATCGTCGATCTGGTTCACCGACTTGAAGACATGACCGGACTCAGCGGCAGTGTGGGCGTCGGTATCCCCGGCACAGTTTCACCGGCGACCGGCCTGATCAAGAATGCCAACTCCACCTGTCTGATCGCACATGCTCTGGACCGTGATCTTGAGACCCTGCTGGATCGCCCGGTGCGGCTGGCAAACGATGCCAACTGTTTTGCCATGTCGGAATCCAGTGACGGTGCCGCAGCCGGTGCCGCCGTGGTGTTCGGTGTCATTCTTGGTACCGGCGTGGGTGGCGGTCTGGTATTTGGCGATGCCCCGCACACCGGCATCAATGCCGTAGCCGGTGAATGGGGACATAACCCCCTGCCCTGGTCCACCGCCGACGAGGTGCCGGGTGCAGACTGCTATTGCGGTAAATCCGGTTGCATCGAAACATTCCTGTCCGGGCGGGGACTATCGCGCACCTATCAGGCCTGCGGCGGGCGGGCTGATGTAACGACCGGCGACATTGCGATGCGTGCGCACCAGGGCGAGCCAGCGGCCAACGCGGCACTGCAGATTTACGAACAGCAACTGGCCCGCGCCCTGGCAACGGTCATCAACATCGTGGATCCGGATGTGATCGTGCTGGGCGGCGGCTTGAGCAACCTGGAACGGCTGTATGAAAACGTGCCGGAACTCTGGCAGCAATGGGTATTTTCCGACCAGGCAGACACCCATCTGCGCCGCAACAAACATGGTGATTCAAGCGGCGTGCGCGGTGCGGCGTGGTTATGGCCTGTGGGTGAGAACTGACCCGGTATGGATCACGTTATCATGCGGCAAACAGGCTGGCGGATACTACTTCTTGTCTGTCATCATTTCGCGGGCCGTCTGCTGCACCAGCAATGCAAATTTCGGATCGGTGCTTGAGGTAACATCGTTCACCCATGCCCTGACCTGCATGCGGCGGTCACCATTGATACACAGCAAACCGAGTGTTCGGAACTTGCCGTCAGATTCCGGTCCCGCCAGCCCCTCGTCTGTAATATCATGAGATTCGCAGAGGCCGCGGCGACTGAAATTCTTCGGAGTGCCCAGCATCAGAATTATCCGGATTTCAGTACTGGTTACGTCACTGATATCGGTCGAGAAGCTGACGGTGCGATCGCCCATTGTCTGGGACATGCTCTGGATCACGTTACTGATCACGGCATCGGTGCCTTCGTCAAACGGATCCCCGTGAATCTCCACCAGTACCCGGCCCTTGTCCTTGATAGCATCCACAAAATATGGCCACACCGGTCCGCCCGTCTGCCCTTCCACAATGACATTGGGGCCTTCTTCACAGGCCGCGAGAAAACCACATACCAACACACCAAAAACTCTGAGAATTCGAATCACGACTGCATCACCTGACTGCTTCACCTGAACCGGGCCTACTATGGCATGTCCAGTGGCAAAGTCGGCAAAAATTTCCGGCACCGACACGTAAACAGGAATCGTTTGCCGGTCCAAACATGGTTAACGAGCCGTAAACCATTGATTTACCTTTGCTTAACTTTTGGCACGCGCGTTGCACCGTTCCCTGGACAAAAGCCGCAATTCCGAATCCATCCGGCTTTACAGGAGAGCAGACATGCAGGTAGACGCGAGCGGAAAAATATTCATCGATGCCATCTCAGATACGTTTGAGTTGACCGAAATTATACATCGGCTCGGCGAATTTATCTCGGACGGTGCCGACCCTGAAGCCGCCCGTTATCTGGCCCGCAACGCAATGGCGACCGCGGAACACGCCGCCTGGCGCATTCGCGAGCAGAGCGAGAGAATTGCGGCGCTGGAACGCGACTCAGTCACCGATCCGTTGACCGGCCTGCTGAACCTTCGCGGTTTCCAACAGGAACTTCATCGCGCCCTGTCTGACGCCCGTCGCCACGACGAAACCGGCGCGTTGATCTACATTGATCTGGACCAGTTCAAAGTCATCAATGACACCTATGGCCATTGTGCGGGTGATGCCGTGCTGAAACGGGTCGCCTCGGTCCTGCACAGTAATGTACGCGATGCTGACCGCGTGGCACGACACGGTGGTGATGAATTTGCCGTCATCATGTTTCGCACCGAACTGGCAGATGCCAAACACAGGGCCGATCTGCTGACCTGGTCCCTGAACCATGCCGCAGTTGACTGGCAGGGTTCGCCCATCCCCGTTCAGGCCAGTCTGGGTACAGAAGTGTTTGGTGCAAATGATGCGGAGACCACCATTATTGAGCGGGCTGACCAGGCCATGTACCGTTCAAAACAAATTCGCGCTGAGTTCCCGGTCATGTTGCCGTCGCTGATGCCGGCACAACCAGTCGATCACCAAAGCGCATGAGAACAACCCTCCCCTGCCAAACTCGCCCTTCGCCGCATCTCTGTGGCAAAGGGCATTTTTTTCAGGACTCCAAATAGTCTCGCCAACCAAGGTAAGTGTCTTGAAAATTGACCACCGAAATCCTGAACCCGGCTTCTCACTTGTAACACCTGCCGTCGTCGCGCCTGTTACACACGGTGTCTCCGGCAAGACTGCACCACAGAGCCGTGCCCTTGCCATTCTGCCCGGATACAACACGTCCAACCTGCCGGTACCGGTCTTCAATACCGAGGAGCAACGGCGTGAACGCGCCATGGACATGACCAACCTCGACGTGGATATACGGTCGGTCTCTCCCCGTGAAATGTCGGCGCTGGGTCTGGAGTTGTATGTCGCCGGTCACATGTCGTGGGAGGACTACGCAGAACTGGCGTTCCAGCCACAGCTCCATCCGGATTATGATGCGACAATCGGCGCGCTGGAAGGCAAGCAGGCGGAGCCGGATTCACCCCAGGACTTTGTGCGGGTATGGGAAGAACGCATGGCGTTCGAGCTTCGCTACAACCGTGACGACAAACAGCGAATTCGGCAAACTGAACGCATTGTCGGCGTCATGCGACAACTTGCCGGTTCAACTTTCTTTGAGGTATGAGCGATGGTAATCGCGCTGCGTTACTGCATAACGGTCGGCAGCGATGCCAGTTGACTGTCCACTTCGACAGGCGGTCGCCAGGCAATAGCCGTCCGCGCTTCTGGCACATTAAGCGGCCACGTTTCCACGAGACCCGCCTCCAGAAGTGCAGATGTAAAGTTACCCTGGTCATTGGTGGCAAGCGGGCCAACAACGACTCTGTACACCTGATTTCCTGAAACCGTAGCTGGCAAAATCTTGGTATCAAATTCGCCATTCGTCCTCGCGAACCCCATGGCGTTGTCCTGCATTCTGAAACTGCCGATGACCAGATAGTCGCCAGCGTCGGCAATCTCCACAGGTATTTCGTTTATGATAGATACCGGGGCAGTGTCAGCAATCGGTTGTGTCGTCAAATTCTGCGATTCAGACAAACCAACAACGACCTGTCCGGGTTTGCGCGGTGGTGTAGAGCCCATGCCCGTTTGAATAGTCAGTGTTTCAATGGCGGAGTCGCGCATCAGGAGATCGTCCATCAACGGCGCATCCAGTTCAATGACGGCAACCTCAATGACATCCAGTTCTTCGCGTGTCGCCGGCGCACTCCACGAAATACGCGGGCCGCTCTCTACCAGACTTTGCGTATCCGAAACGCCGTCATGCGGAGAAACATCGGCAGCGGCAATAGCCGTAATAGCATCTTCATCGCGACAGATCTCACCTTCGGTAATCAAGCGCCACAGCGCGCAGTCCTGCTGCGCCACAATGGACAAGCCATGATCCGTAACAGATTTTTCAGTCATCAAGTAAGAGACACCATCAAGTGCCCAGGAAATAACCTGGATATGTGCCGGTAACGCACAACCGCCCAGTAACAGGGTGCTAAAAACAACAGGAATAACCTGCTTCATCTGCCCTCTCTCTCATCCACCAGTTCTTGGCGAATGTTGATTTGCGCCAGGCAATTCCGCTCGTGGCGGTAAGTCGGAAAGATCGCGCCTGAATCTTTATTTTTATAACTCTAGCACTATTTTTACCCGATTGATGATAACAAACCGTAAATGGGCAGATAAATATTTGTGCCGGTGCTCCGGTCAGAAGCAGTTATGCGTCGTCGGTCTTCACAACTTTGGGCATGACCACTTTCAGGTGAAGCTCTTTCAGGTGCGCATCATCCGCGCTGCCTGGTGCCACCATCAACAGGTCCTGGGCCTGCTGGTTCAGCGGGAAGGCGATGACTTCGCGAATGTTTGGCTCATCGGCCAGCATCATGACAATACGGTCGATACCGGGCGCGGCACCACCGTGTGGCGGGGCACCGTACCGGAACGCATTCAACATGCCGCCAAACTTCTCTTCAACCACTTCCGGACCATAACCGGCCATATCAAATGCCTTGATCATGATATCAGCGCGGTGGTTCCGGATGGCACCGGAACACAGCTCGATCCCGTTGCACACGATGTCATACTGGTAGGCCAGGATATCCAGCGGGTCCATCGATTCCAGGGCTTCCATACCACCCTGCGGCATGGAAAACGGGTTGTGGCTGAACTCGACCTTGCCCGTGTCATCGTCCATCTCAAACATGGGGTAGTCGATGATCCAGCAAAACTTAAAGGCCCCCTGTTCGCGCAGACCCAACTCATCACAGATGCGGTCACGGGCCTGGGCTGCAAATGGTTCAACGTCTTTCTGTTCACCACAGGCAAAAAACACGGCGTCACCATCCGATACTCCCGTGGCTTCCTTAATGGCCGCCGTTCGCTCGGCTTCCAGATTCTTGCCGATGGGGCCGCGTGCCTCACCGTCAGCAAAGATAATGTAACCCAATCCGCCAGCGCCAGACTCACGGGCCCAGTCATTCAGTTTGTCAAAAAAGCTGCGCGGCTTGTCCGCACCGCCGGGTGCCGGAATGGCGCGTACAACCGAACCTTTCTCCACATTGCGCGCAAACAATCCGAAACCGGAATCGCGGAATGGTTCGGTAACATCCGTCATCTCAATGGGGTTGCGAAGATCAGGTTTGTCTGATCCGTACTTCAGCATGGACTCGCGATAGGCAATTCTCGGGAACGGCGCAGGTGTCACCGTGCGCTCGTCGGCAAATTCCACGAATACACCTTCCAACACGGGTTCAATAGCCGCAAACACATCATCCTGTGTGACAAAGGCCATTTCGAAATCAAGCTGGTAGAACTCACCCGGGCTGCGGTCTGCACGGGCGTCTTCGTCACGGAAACACGGCGCGATCTGAAAATAGCGATCAAAACCCGAAACCATAAGCAACTGTTTGAACTGCTGCGGTGCCTGCGGCAAGGCGTAGAACTGTCCCGGATGATGCCGGCTTGGCACCAGATAATCCCGCGCACCTTCCGGAGAAGACGCGGTCAGGATCGGGGTCTGAAACTCGGTAAAGCCCTGATCGGTCATGCGTCGACGGATGGATGTGATGATCTGGCTGCGCAGCAGAATGTTGTTGTGCAGTTTCTCGCGCCGAAGATCCAGGAACCGGTGCCGCAGGCGAATGTCTTCACCGAATTCGGCATCGCCCGCAACCTGCATGGGCAGGACCTGCGCCGCGCTCTCAACCACGACGGCCTCAATGGCAATTTCCACATCACCGGTCGGCAATGCCTTGTTGATGGTATCCTCACTGCGCTCAACCACCGTGCCCGTGACCGTCAGAACACTTTCCGGTCTGGCCGCCTCGACCTCGGCAAACAGCGGACTGGATACGTCAATAACGCACTGGGTCAGCCCGTACTGATCACGCAAATCCACAAACAGCAGGTTGCCGTGATCACGTTTGCGGTGAACCCATCCGGATATGCGGGCCTCCGACTGAGCGTGTTCCAGGCGCAATTCGCCACAGGTGTGTGTACGATATTGATGCATTGATCATGTCCTTGGCAGTATGAGAGTTTCGGCGCTGAAAAGCCACGATGACCATGGGTTTGTCAAGCGATCCATGTGTGTTCTGGCAATTTAGAGCGGTGCCTCCATACTGGCGCTGATGTTTTCTTTCAACCATCCGATAAATGCCTTCACGTCAGGCCTCTCTGTACGGGCTGTGGGAATGATGAGGCAATAGGGTGACTGAAGTTCAAGCCCCAGATTCAGAGGACAGACCAATTCGCCGGAGGCAATGGCATCAGACGCCAGCAGTCGCTGGCCCAGCACAATCCCTGTTCCGGCCGCCGCCATTTCCAGCGCGACGCGTGACGAGTTGGCGGCATGCCCCCGGCCCGGCATTTCACCGACGGCAAGGCCCGCAGCAGAAAACCATTCTGACCATTTGGGATAGCGGGCATCGGAAGCCCCCCAGTCGATGTGGATGAGCGGCAACGCCAGCATCTGATCCACGTTATGGATTGGCCCGTTTTGCGTCAAAAATGATGGGCTGCAAAACGGATAGACCTTGTCCCAGACCAGATCCTCACTCACGTGTTCGGAATAGTAATAACGGCCATACGAGACACGAATATCAACCTTGTCCCGGGCGAAGGAAACAGGATCGTTTTCGGCCCGCAGGTATACCTCCAGATTGGATTCAGACGAGACAAACGCGTCGATGCGCCGCGATAACCAGCCAATGGTAAACGATGCCGGAGACGATACCGTCAGGCGGGCCGCGACCGCGCTGTCCTGGAGCTGATCTGTCACCTCGGACAGCATATCGAGACCGGCGCTCAGCTTGGGCATGACCTCCTGCCCGGCTGCTGTCAGCATGACCCCCCGGTTCACCCGGTAGAACAGTTTGCGGCCGATTCTGTCCTCAAGTCCGCGTATCTGCTGGCTGATGGCGGCGGGTGTAACACCGATTTCCACAGCCGCATCGACAAAACTGCCATGGCGGGCTGCGGCTTCAAAGGCGCGCAAGGCATTTAGCGGAGTCGTGGAAATCATCATTCGCCTATCAAAAGAAATTCTAATCTATTGTGCAGAAAAGATCGTTATCAGGCAATTGAAACTTGTGTTAAATACGGAATATGACAATGACCACCACCCATAACCGTGAATTACCCATGCAACACACCTATCGGACCCTGATTGCCGAATTGACCCGCGAACAGCGACTGGAATTACTGCGCCGTTCGAACCGGGACGGGCTGCTTCATCTCTGTGGTCACTGGGGCGCGATTGTGCTTGTGGCGTTGTTGATTGTGGCCCGCGTTCCGGGTTGGCAGGCCCTGCTGCTAATCCAGGGTGTCCTGATCATCTCCACTTTTGCCCTGCTCCATGAGGCCATCCACAAAACGCCTTTCAAGACCGGTTGGCTCAATCCCGCCGTGGCCACGGTTTGTGGATTTCTGATCATGATACCGCCGGTGTGGTTTCGTCATTTTCATACGGATCACCATCGCTATACCAATGATCCTGCCCGGGACCCCGAGCTTGCCAGTCCTCGACCCACGACAGTGATCGAATACGTTGCCTATATGAGCGGTATTCCGGTGTGGTGGTCGCAGATCAGAACCCTGTTCATCAATGCATCAGGGTCAAACAACGATGCATTTGTGCCCGCGCGGGATCGAACCAGCGTGCAGGGGGAAGCCTGCCTGTTCCTGCTTGCCTATGCTTTCATCATTGGTGGCTCGGTATACATGGGCAGTACGGTCCTGCTATGGACATGGCTGCTGCCGGTCATCATGGGCCAGCCATTCCTGCGCGCCTATCTGCTGGCGGAACACGGCGGATGCCCGCTGGTTGATGACATGCTGATCAACAGCCGCACAACCTTCACCACAGCACTGGTCAGGTTTTTGGCCTGGAATATGCCCTATCACGCAGAACACCACGCTTTCCCGGCGATACCCTTTCACAATCTACCCGGGTTTCATGAATTCACCCGCGACCATCTCAAGGTCACCGAGAACGGATACCTGCGGTTCCACGGTAAATTCCTGCGTGGCCTGACAACCAGCAAAACCAACACAGAAGAGGTTATCTGACATGTATGACGTTCTTGACCTGGATCGATATCCGTTACACGACCTGAACAGCAACGCCGGACAGGCACTGGTTGATCAGTGCAGGGATGACCTTGTCAGGGACGGCATGTTTAACCTGCCCGGATTTCTGCGCCCGGCCGCCATCGACGACGCCATTGGTCATGCCCGCCCTGTACTGGACACCCATGCGTTCGAGCACAAACGCGCGCACAATGTGTACTTCGAGCGCTCCATCCCCGGACTGGCGGACGATCATCCCGTGCTACGCACGTTTGAGACCACCAACCACACGATTTGTGCGGATCAGATTACCGATAACGTCCTGATCGATGTTTATGAATGGGAACCCTTCCGGACATTTCTCGCCGCCGTCATGGAAAAACAGACCCTGCACATCATGCCCGACCGACTGGCCTGCCTGAATGTCATGGCTTACCGAGATGGAGAAGCCCTCAACTGGCATTTTGACCGGTCCGAGTTCACCACAACCCTGCTGTTGCAGGCACCGGAACAGGGCGGACATTTCGAGTATCGCAACGATCTGCGCACGGACGATGATCCCAACTATGATGGTGTTGTCAGACTGTTCGACGGCAAAGACGATCAGGTCCGGCAGCTGCGATTGTCCGCCGGTACACTGAACGTATTCCGGGGCAAAAATACCCTGCAACTGGTGACGCCCGTTGAAGGCGACCGGGAACGCATCATCACCGTGTTCTCCTACTATGAACGCCCGGATGTGAACTTCTCCGAGGCGGAACGTGTGGGGTTTTACGGTCGCGCCAGTTAAGGCGTGCGCCCGCGCGAAACCGGACAAGCCTGTCGGACGGTAATCACTAGCGGGGTCAGCCAGAACGGAATTCTCCCATCACCCTTTGTCTCTTCACAGATAATGCGCCCATGTCAGGAGTGGTCACACCTTTGGTGGTCGGTTAGAGTCACCCATTCGTTTTATGTGGAGCACTCTGTTCGTGAATAATGGCGACTTTGACAAAAGATTGTCGGCAGTGCTGGCTGCTGATGTTGCGGGTTATACACGCCTGATGGAGACTGATTCTGAGGGCACGGTGGCCGCATGGCATATGGCCCGAACCAATGTCATTGACCCCTCGATTGACGATCACGGAGGACGCATCGTCAAACATACTGGTGACGGATTTTTGGCCGAATTCTCGACCGTTCAAGCGGCTGTCGAATGCGCTGTTTCCCTGCAAACTGGACTAATCGACAATCCGTTGGAATTCCGCATGGGCATCAATCTCGGAGATGTCTTTGACGATGGCGTAGATATTCACGGTGAAGGTGTCAACATTGCGGCCAGGATCGAAGCCCTCGCTGAAGAAGGCGGAGTTTGTATTTCTGGTGATGTTTACAATCAGGTTCGCAATCGTCTGGACTACCAATTCGAGGATATGGGTGAGCATGAGGTCAAGCATGTCTCCGCGCCAATTCGGGTCTTTCGTATTCTCATGGCTAGCGACCACAATTTACCCAAACTTGAAGGCAAGAATCCAATCATACCTGACAAACCATCCATTGCAGTTCTGCCATTTGACAACATGTCGGGTGATCCGGAACAGGAGTATTTTGCCGATGGCGTTGTGGAAGAGATCATTATGGCCCTGTCGCGAATGCCCTGGTTGTTCGTGATCGCCCGCAATTCAAGCTTCATCTATAAAGGTCGTGCCGTCGACGTGAAACAGGTCGGTCGCGACCTGGGCGTACGCTATGTCCTTGAAGGTAGTCTTCGCAAGGCGGGTGGTAAGGTGCGCATCTCCGGACAACTTATCGATGCTTCGTCAGGAGCCCACCTGTGGGCTGATCGTTATGATGGTGATCTGGAGGATATTTTCGAACTGCAGGAACAGATAACTTCGAGCGTAGTCGGCGCGATCGCACCCAAACTGGAACTTGCTGAGATTGAACGATCCAAGCATAAACCGACCAGTAGTCTGGATGCCTATGATTATTATCTCCGTGGAATGGCTGCATTCCATCAATGGACTGCAGAAGGTAACGAACAGGCATTGGATCATTTTTACCGGGCAATAGAACTGGATATGGAATTCGCCAACGCTCATGGAATGGCGGCGCGTTGTTTTAACCAACGGTTGGTGACAAATCCGTTGAATGTTGCTGCAGAGGACGTTGCGGAGGCAGAAAGACTCGCCAGACGTGCTGCCGATCTTGGGCGCAATGACGCCATGGCCCTCTGCATGGCTGGTGTGACGCTGGGTTACGCAGTAAAGGATGTTCGGGGAGGTGCCGCATTAACGGCACGGGCGTTAACACTCAATCCTAACCTTGCCTGGGCGTGGTACAGTGATGGTTGGTTGAATATATGGCTGGGCAACCCTGATATTGGCCTCGCGCACCTCGGTCGCGCGATGGAGCTAAGTCCACAGGACCCAATGATTTTCCAGATGCAGTCGGGCATGGCTCATGGGTGTTTTACGGCTGGTGAAGATGACCAGGCGTGGTCGTGGTCTCAGAAGGCTTTGCACGACAGGCCTGATAGTATGCCTGCATTGCTCGCCGCGGCGGCAAGCGCAGTCGCCTTGGGGCTTCAAACTGAAGCCATGGATGCGACGTCTCGTTTGCTCAACATTGTCCCGGGTTTCAAACTAAGTCACTTGACGTCAGTAATCCCCCACCAACAGCAACAAGATGCAGAGAGATGGTCGGAAAGTTTACGCAAAGCAGGACTTCCCGAGTAAGACCGGTCAGTTGCGAAACTGCGACTCAAGCAAAACCAGTCAAATGTCCACCAAGGGTTTCTGCAGCCCATTTCGCAGGTTCGGGAGATTGTCTGTTTAGGCTCAGATCGCCGACGCAGCAGGTGTGCCAGTTCGACAGGTCGGATTGAGCCCGTGTATCGATTTCGGCCCAACACCGCGAATCATTGTGAACCCGATTCGCACAACATGGCTTGTATGATGTTGTCCATTCGTTGGTACGGGCCTTGCCGGCATACACCTAATTCATTGAAAATTAACGATAAAATCTGGGTAGCATCGGCGCAGATTCAGGACTCCCGAAATCCCGGCGCAAATGATCTACAATGTAGCCAGATTGCGGTTCGGATTCCGGCCAGACACCAGTGAGTAACCTTGCGTCCATGACACAGAATTCTGGCGTTCTTAAGTTCATGCTACAGAGCAAACTCGCCCAGCGGGTCATGATGATGGTGTTTGTGCTCGTTCTGACCGTTGAAGGTGCGTTTATCTTCACCCTGACCCGTGATTATGAGCAGAAAAACCTGCAGTCTCTCGAACAGCAGGCGCATACGGCGTTTACGGCATTGTTCCTGACACACCCCTATGAAATGCCTGACAAGATGCTGGTCGCCACGGCCGAAATGCTGCTGACGGGCACCCAGATTTCCGGCGGCATAATCCAGCGCGAGAACGGTGATTACGTCGGCCAGTTCGGCGAGCCACCGGCACCGGTCACGCATCTGGAGCGGAATGCGGGATCGTTGGGACGGCTGAGCTCAGACAAGTCGCGTTATGACGTTTTGTGGCTGGCGGAAGACATGGGAACACCGTTTACGCTGCACGTACGGCTGGACGCCACCAGAGCACAACTGGAAACCGAAGCCTTCGCCCAACGCGCCATCATCATTACGCTGGTAGCTACGTTACTGATCACACTGGGCGCACTGGCGCTCATGGGCCCGCTGGTGTTCGGACCGCTTGCACGACTGCGCGGACAGGTGGGCCTGCCCGCAGATCGGGCACCCAGTGCCAGCGACGAATGGAAAGAACTCCACGATACGGTCATCCATCACCAACAGCGCCCACGCAATGATGCGCCGCGGATTGAACGACAGGTCGAGGCACGCACGGCCGATCTGCGCGACGAAATTGCCCGCCTGAACGACATGGGCAGCAAACTGTCACGTCTGGCCGCCCTGACAGAAGGTGCCAGCACGCCGATCCTGCGCCTGACACCTGATTGCCAGATTCTCTACGCCAACGGCCCGGCCCGTACCATGCTGACCCAGTGGGGAACAACTGTTGGCGGCGCGCTACCCTCGCCATGGAGCGACCGGATCGCCAGTTTTCTTGACCGTGGGTTGCAGGGCGAGATCGAGGAGGTAGTCGGCGATCAGGTTTTCCTGCTCAATGTTGTGCCGACGCCCGATGGCGACGCAGTCAACGTCTATGGCTATGACATTACGGAGCGCAAGAAACTGGAAGCCAGCCGGCAAACCGATGTGCATGACGCCTTCCGCGGCGTCAATGGACGCTCCGCGCTGGAGGAACGCATTTCTCACGGTCTGGCGCTCAGTCAGTCCACCGGCAACGCCGGGGCTGTTCACATTCTGCGCGTGGATGGTCTGGATGATGCGGCAGCCGATCTGGATTATGACGGCGCCATGCAGCTTATGCGGGACGCCCTCGCCCGCCTGCGGGCCACAGTGGGATCCGATGACAGCGTTATCCGGTTGGGCCGGGCTTTGTTTGGTGTGGTACAGGAACGCATTGATGCACCCGTCGACGCCATGGAAATGGCGGAATGCCTCATGGCCGCCATTGCCGAGCCATTCCACGGCAGTGCCCATACGGTTCGAACGGCAGCCTGCATCGGTATCTCAACCTATCCCGATGACGGCATCGATGCCGAGCAACTGGTCCGCAACGCCGAAATGGCATTGGAACACGCCATTGGTGAAGGACCTGAATCCATCCGGTTCTTTGTTGCCCGCCTGAACGAACAGCTCCAGCAACGCCACAACCTGACCACGGACCTGCGCGCCGCACTGGCGTCCGATGATCTGGTTCTGCATTATCAGGCCCGGCTCAGTCTGCGCAGTTGTCGCATCTCCGGTGCCGAGGCGCTGATCCGCTGGCAGCATGGCGACCGCCTGCTGCAGCCCGAAGAGTTCATTCCACTGGCGGAGTCCTGTGATGTGGGCCCGGCCATTGGCCAGTGGGTGTTGCGCAACGCCTGTCGGCAGCACAAGGAATGGATGGACAAGGGATTCCCGCGTATTCCTGTATCCGTCAATGTGTCGTCTTCACTGATTACCTCAGGCAATCTGATCAGGGCCGTGGAAGAGGCACTACAGTCCAGCGACCTTCCGGGTGATCTGCTGGAACTGGAACTGCCCGAAGGCCTGATCATGGCAGACCCCGTCCGGTTCGGCCCAACGCTCACCACCATTCATGACATGGGCGTGCTGCTGTCACTGGATGGTTTTGGTACCGGCTACTCCAGCATGGATCATCTGAGTAATCTGGTTGTGGACCGCATTAAAGTTGATCCGTCATTTGTTACCCGCATCGGCATTGATCCCAACGCCAGCCGAACGGTGCGGGCCGCGTCGGCACTGGCGCACGGCATCAATCTGAAAGTCACGGCGGTGGGTGTCGAGACCTCTGATCAGGTGGACTTCCTGCAGACCCTGCCCGTGGACGAGGTCCAGGGTTATGCCTTTGCCGCGCCCATGGACGCGCCTTCCTTCCGGGCCTTCGTCGACAACTTCACCGAAGCCACCGTGTCGTTTGCCCCCAGTGGCGAACGGGCTATCGGCTCGTATCGGTTCTGAGTACGACTGACATTCCTCAAATCCGGGTTTATTTTGACGACCGATGCCCGACCACTAACGTCCCGACTCAGAAAACTATCTGGCTCACTTGGGTATGGCAACAAACAGGCTTCGGCGGATCAGGCCGTCCTTGATGGCGGCGAGCTCGTTGCGCCAATGTTCTACCCGCTCTTCATATTCGGCTTCACCCAGCATGATCGTCAACTCATCCCGTTCCGCCTCATCAGCGCTCAACTGGCGAGCGCAGGTGTCGGCCATGTTCCCCGACAGGTCCTGTTCTTCCAGTATCTGCCAGCCGGTTTCACCAAGCAAATCGAGGTAACTCGTCTCGGAGTCGGCGAAGTCCGGTGCGCTGGCAACAGCGCGCTCGTGATCGGCCCCGGTCAGGCCGGGGGCCAGATAAATGACCGAAAATGCCAGACGCCCCTGTGGTCTGATCACCACGCGGCAGGCGTCGAGCACGCCCCTTTTGTCAATCAGGCAACACAACACGTCACTATGACTGATGGCATCGAAACTTGCGTCACCGAACGGCAGGTCCGTTGCGCTGGCCAGCACGGTCCAACAGGTTCCGGGAAGACGGTCCTCGATGGCCCGTTCAGCAGCGATTTTCAGGCCGGTTATGGGAAGATCAACAAGGGTGATATTGCACCCACTGTTATTGGCCACATGCAGTCCCGGCCAGCCGGAGCCTGCGCCGATATCGAGCAATTGAACACCGGCCTTAAGGTGGAGAAGGTGCGGTAACTGATCGGCTTCGGTGCGGGTCATCCAGCTCGTGCCACCGAATTCGCAGCCGCATACAGCCCGTTCGATGGACCGCAGGACAGCAGATTGACCCTGGTGATAGGTCTCCTCAAAGTTTTCCCGTTTAACCTGTTCCGCCTGACTGATTGGCATTGTCAGTTTCCCAAATTTCTGCTTTCCAGAAAACCTATCACACATGGTGGCGATGCAGAAATTCTACACTTCACTAAAGGCTCATTGCAGACGTGGCACATTACAGATGCTAAAATCCATTCCGTGACAGAACGGAGCCAAACCATGCGTACAGTAGAATTGCCGGGCGGAGAACATGTACCCGTGCTGGGTATGGGCACCTGGCATATGGGGGAAACAGCGTCACGGTTCGACAGCGAAGTCGGTGCCTTGCGTTACGCCATGGAGCGCGGCATTACGCTGATTGATACCGCCGAAATGTACGGCAATGGCGGCTCGGAGAAAGTGGTTGGCGCGGCAATTCACGGATCGGGGGTTGTGCGGCGGGAAGATTTGTTCATCGTCTCCAAGGTCCTGCCCAGCCACGCGCATTATGATGGTGTGATCAACGCATGCGATAACAGCCTGCGCCGCCTCGGCACCAGCTACATTGATCTGTATCTGCTGCACTGGCGCGGCTCCACACCATTTCAGGAAACCCAGCGTGCCTTCGAGACCCTGCGTTCATCCGGCAAGGTCCGCCATGTGGGCGTATCCAACTTCGACTCACGTGACATGGAAGAATGGCAATCGCATGACGACGGCGGTTTACTGGCGACCAATCAGATCCTCTACAACCTGAGCCGCCGGGGTGTGGAGTGGGATGTGATCCCGGGTTGCCGGCACCGAGGCGTGCCGATAATGGCCTATTCGCCGCTGGAACAGGGCCGCCTGCACGGTGCCCAGGCGCTGGCCCAGATCGCCGGACGCCACGACGCGACGCCCCTGCAGATCGCCCTCGCATGGGTGCTGGCCCAGCCAAACGTTATCGCCATCCCCAAGGCCGTGAACCATGGGCATGTTGACCAGAATATCGCCGCGCTGGAGATTTCACTGAGTACCGAAGATCACAACATTCTGGATGCGGCATTTCCACCACCGGTCGGACCAACCCATCTGGAAATGCTGTAAATGTCACCGGGCCATGAAATGGAATCGAAAACTTCCGCGCGTACATAGTATTTCAGAAACCGGTTTGGCTCATACCAGGAAGACGGAATCCCCCTGATTGACTCGGCCATCGCGCAGCACTGCCGCGAACACGCCAGCATCACCACTGTGATTTCGGTAGACGTGTTGCAGTATCCTGGGCGACTCCTCGGCGGTATCGGGATCCAGTGTGATCATCTTGCAACGGGAATCGCGCTCGACAATCGACACTTCCAGACGATCACCGATCCTCAGGGTTTTGCCCACAAGCGAGAACTCGAAATAGGGATCGTCCTGATTCTCCCACGCAACGTAAAAGTTCGCCCGAAAGCGGCGTTTATCCACCGCCATGTCGAGCTCCTGCCCAAGTGCTGCGATGGCCGATAGCGACAGAATTGATACCGGGCGACAATCCTGCTGACCGCGTTGGGTCATGTGAAGCCGGAGCGAGCGACCGGCGGCCTTCTCCAGGTCCTCAATAAATTCCGGCTCGCCGATGTCGCTGTAGGATTTACCGTCCGGTGTTGTAACACTGACCCTGAATGCGTCCGCATCCGGATAGATGGGTGTGACGCCCGGCCCCTGCTCCACAAAAATTGCCAAATCCTCCGGTTCCAGCAACGACTGACCGGATGTATATGTGGCATTGTACAGGACGAACTCTTCCTGATCGCGACCCGTGTGCCAGGGAAAGCCGGCAGAGCCGTCTTTGGCTATCACACCGTAGATGCGATCACCCATGAGGCCTGCGTATCCCGTATAGACGTGAGGAATCTCCTCACCGCGCATCCCCTTGACCGGATACCGCCATATGCTTTCAATTGTTCCCAGGCGGTTACGATTCGTCATTCTGTTGTTCCTTGATCCACTGTTCGTAAACGAGCTGTACGCTTGGCCGTGACATGACGGCATCGGCAACGCGTTTGACGTTGGGAAATTCGTCCGTGCCCGGGTGCCCCCGTGATGTGTTCAGCCAGGTGGTCAGCATGAACAGATAGATATCAGCGGCGCTGAATCGTTCGCCCAGCACCCATTCGTTATCGCCGATCTGGTCGTCGATGACGTTCCACGTTTCCCGCAACCGCCGGATCCCGCGCCTTTGGGCGCTGGGCTCATCAGCCGGAGTATCGGCAAACCGGTCCGGGTAATAGTTGAGCTGAAAGGCGTTCTGAACAGAGTTGGAAAAATACACCAGCGTCTGCAAATACAGGCCACGTTCCGCATCCTCAATGGCGGGCGCCAAATCTGCCGCCGGGTGACGATCACACAGAAACACCGTAATCGCCGCACACTCGTACATGGCGTTGTCACCCCAGATCAGTACCGGAACCCAGCCATTGGGATTCAGCGCCAGTTGTTCCGGCGGACGCGGCTCATCCATGGCGATGGTGGTTTGTATCAGCTCATAGGATGCCCCGATTTCTTCCAGTAAAACCCGGACCCCCATGGCCGCGCTGCCCAGCGCATAAAACAGTTTGTAGTCCATGAACGTATTCCTCTTGTTATTCATTCCGGCGGTGGCCCTTCGGGGAACCGGGGCAGATCGTCGGTGATATCGTGCCATGCCGCCTTGTGATCCACAAAAATATGGTCGACGGGCCTGATGCCCGGATCGTCATCCAGTGACGCCAGCGGGATCACGGCGATGCCTCGTTCCGAATCACGGCGCGGCATGATGGAACTGCACACGTCGCAGAACACCTGCGTGAAGAACCGCGCATCCGGGACCTTGTAGGATTTAAGCCGCTCTTCACCGCTCAGGAACTGAACGCCATCGTAGGTGACGAACCCGTTGGTGGCATGGGCCGCAGCGCGACCGTACCGGCATCGGGAGCAATGGCAATTGTGGGCAACCTTGAACGGCTCAGTGATCTGAAAGGTGACAGCACCGCACAGGCAACTACCCCGGACAGGCCCGTCGGTTTTTTGCGGCACGGGCAGGCCTTCCACACTGGGGATACCTGATTCTTCCGGATAGGTATCGCAGCGGGGCATGTCACCGTTGATGGTATGCCAGGGCGAATTGTCGACCACAAAAATGTTGTAATCAGGTTTGCGCATGGTGTCGTGACACCCGCCGGGCGTTACCCAGTGATCCCCTGCCTTGTTGGCATAGGGAACAACCGAACCGCATACATCGCACGAACTGCGGACCAGGTGCTCAGATGACTCATAGTGAACGACTGTTTCCGTGCTGCTGGTCCAGCGGAACTGATCTGCCTTGAAAAAACAGTAGGTTCCAAAAGCGGCACCGTGCGCCTTCTGGCACATGCGGCAATGGCAATTGTAAACGGCGTATGGTTCCGCCGAAACTTCCCACGTAACGCTGCCGCACAGGCATCTTCCTTCATTCATGGCGAAAACTCCCTTCTTTTGTCCCTGCCCCGCTATCTGACGGTTTGTTTCAGTAGGTCCATTTTTCCGTACAAGGCCTCAGTTCGATTTCGTTGCTCCATGCCGATCTGGGTTGCAGATGGGCCAGCCAGTAACTTTCCGCCACATCGTCGGGACTGGCCAATGACGTTGTATCGTATGTGTCCCCATAGGCTTCGCGCATGATCGGCACATCAAGATCACAGTCCAGCCTGACATGGACGATATGCACCCCATCTTTGGCATAGGCTTTGCTCAGGCTTTGCGATAACGCCCGCAGGCCAAACTTGCCGATGGCATAAAGCGGATATTTGCCCGAACCGCGAAAGGCGGCCGTTGCGCTTGAGAAAAACACGCTGCCACGCGACCGTTTGATCATGGCGGGCAGAACCGATTTGGCGGCGGCAAACGCGCCAATGACCTCCACCTGAAAAACGTCTTCCAGCGCCGCATAGGACATGTCCAGCGGCTCGCATGCCGTAAACGATCCGCGCGCGTTATAGATCAGCACGTCAATGTCACCCATTTCATCCGTAACCTGTGCCAGCGCCGCCTCGACCGTTTCCGGGCGCGTCGCGTCGGCACAGAAGTACCGGACGTTCGCGGAGACAGCAGCGGCGGCCTCACGGGCGGCAGCGCTGCCGGATTCGGTGCGCGAGATCAGTGCGATGTCGAACCCCTGGCTGGCGAACTTTGCCGCCAGTGCTCGGCCGAGCCCTTCGCCGGCACCAATTATTGCACATACAGATTGGGTCATTGTCTGCTCTCTCACATCATTCGGCGCAGGTCAGTTAACCCCATACCGTGGCCGAATGCCACAACATCCCGACAGAATTTCACCGTTGTCTTTTAAAAGACCATGGCGATAATCACCGGGTACACACGAACCGTTGTCAGGATGCCACACATGCCCGATGCCCCCATGCAAGTAGTTGCCAAAGACAACAATTCCGGCTTGTTCAACTATCTGGACAAGGCCGTACAACCATCGCTGTATCGCAATGGCGAAGTTCTGACGCGGCGTGATTCTGACGGCAACGATTTCGGCACCACCGGCATGAAACTGGCTGGGGAAAAACTGGTCGTCCATAACGCCCGTACTTTGAGTGACAACAACCACATGACCTGCCGGGATAACGGCTTTGAGCTGCTGAACGCGCCGCTCGAGGACGAAAGTATTGATTTTTTCAATCACGAGGACGTTGTGCGCGACTATTATGGGCAATGCACCCGTCTGGTGGCGCAACAGACCGGTGGGCGGGCCTTTGCTTTTGATCACAACATCCGGTCAGCATCGGGCAAACAGTCGCAGAAACGAACGACCGGTGGTCAGCCCGTGCAGGAACCCCTGCATCTGGTTCATGGTGACTACACTTTGTACAGCGCGCCACAGCGGCTCCGTGATCTGGCGCGACCGCCCAGCGGCAATGATACCCTGCGCTCTGTCCTGCAGACGGGTGAATCTCTTATCAGTCCTGACCATGCCCGGCACGCCCTTGACGGTGGTCGTTTCGCCATCATCAACGTGTGGCGCAACATTGCGGATACGCCGGTTGTTGTTCATCCCCTGGCGCTGTGTGATGGCCGCAGTGTCGAACCGCACGATCTGGTGGTCTTCGAAATACACTATCAGGATCGCATCGGAGAGAACTACTTCGCCAGACACTCAGCGGACCATCGCTGGTTCTACTATCCATATATGATCCGCACAGAAGCCCTGCTGATCAAACAATGGGACTCCGCCGGTGCGCTCGCGCGATCAGATGGTCAAATATCCGATGCCACCGATACCGGCGCGCCCTGCACCTTCAGTTTTCACAGCGCCTTCGAGGACCCGACCGCGCCACCGGACGCACCTGACCGCTGGAGTATCGAGGTGCGGTGTGTGGTCATCTATGACTGAGTGATCGGCGGACAGGGCAGCAAGGATAGCTGTTCGTGACCCGAGGCGGATGCTTCCATTCATCCGTACAGCCTTTAGGAAACATGAAGTAACTGATACAACTTCAGGGCTATGTCTGCGTAGGGATAATCTTGAATGAAACGCCTGTTCATCTGTTTCACGTTGATTTTCGTGACCATGATTGGAGGACCAGCCTCTTCTGCCGAGTTACAGACAGGTGTGGATGCGTATGAACGCGAAGACTACTCATCCGCCCTGGAGGTGTTCCAAACGCTCGCAGATTTGGGGGACCGAAAGGCCCAGTTCTATCTGGGTTTGATGTACGAGCATGGATACGGGGTCGAACAAGATAACACGATGGCAGCCAATTGGTACGAACGCGCCGCCAACGATGGCCAGGTAGAAGCCCAGTACAATCTCGCAAAACTCTATTATTTGGGGAAGGGCGTCGATCAGGACTTTGGTATGGTACGTGAGTGGCTCCAACGTGCTGCCCGACAAGGCCTTGCCGAAGCCCGGTACGACCTTGGTATCATGTATCGCGATGGAGTTGGTGTGGGCATAGACTACAACTCGGCCGTTACGTGGTTCACCCTCTCTGCAGAGCAGGGCTATGCTGAAGCCCAGTATAATTTGGGCATGATGTATCTGAACGGACATGGTGTTCCACAAGATGACGAATCCGCAGTTAAGTGGATTGCTCAAGCAGCTGGTCAAGAGTTTGCCTTCGCGCAGAACAATCTGGGCGTGATGAACGATAGTGGGCGAGGTGTCGCACAGGACCACGGAGCTGCCGCCAAATGGTATACCCTGGCTGCTGAGCAGGGATATGCCAGAGCTCAGTTCAATCTGGCACTGATGAACGATAATGGGCAAGGTGTCGCACAAGACTACGGGGCTGCCGCCAGATGGTACGCCCTCGCAGCCGAGCAGGGATATGCCAAAGCCCAGTTCAATCTGGCACTGATGTACGACAATGGACAAGGGGTCGCACAAGACTACGGGGCCGCCGCCAGATGGTACGCCCTCGCAGCCGAACAGGGCATTGGTAAAGCCCAATACAATCTGGGTTATATGTACTACGAAGGGCACGGAGTGACCCAAGATTTCACACGCGCCTACATGTGGATGGACATCGCCGCAAGGCAGGGAGACGAAGACCTGATAAAGGCTCGCAACACCATGGGGGACCTGTTGTCCGATGCCCAGAAGAAAACCGCAAAGAGACTGATACGAGCGTGCATTGAGAAAGACTACAAAGGCTGTTGAGATTGCTAACTTGGGTTGGTTTCAAGACTTCCATTGCTGACGCGTCGTAAACATTGACTCAAACCACAAATACCCGTAACTGCTCACACCCTCACAATTCGACCACTTCCTCACGACACACTCGGCACAATTCAGACATCCTTCAGACATCCAGCCGTATGGTTGTGGTGATCAATCCGTTTTCAGGCACGGGCAACCCGGTATATGTGGACCAACATCAAGTCGATCGCGTCGCTGCTGCTGAGTTTTGGCATGCTGTTGCTGGGCAATGGTATGATCGGCACCCTGCTTGGCATCAGAAGCCGGCTGGAAGGCTTTTCGACCGAGATTACCGGCTTCATCATGGCCGGGTTTTCTGTCGGCCTGCTGCTGGGGGCCATATACGCCATCCGCGTGGTTGCGACCGTGGGCCACATCCGGGCCTTCGCGGCTTTTGCCTCCATCATGTCCGTGGCAGTACTGGCACACGTTCTGTTTATTCACCCCGTGATCTGGTTCCTGCTGCGCGTGGTGGCCGGGTTCTGTATGGCGGGCATGGTCATGGTGGTGGAAAGCTGGGTCAACGAGCGCACCACGAACAATACACGCGGCCAGATCCTGTCCATCTATATGATCACCAATTATCTGGGTTCGGGCCTCGGCCAATTCATGCTGCTAGTCGGCGATCCGGCCCAGTTCCAGTTGTTTGTCATTGCCTCCATGGTCTATTCGTTTGCCCTCGTCCCCATTCTGCTGACCCGGGCCCGCGCGCCAAAACCCGGTTCTCCGCAACGCATGAAGTTCCGCGCCCTGTTTGCCATTTCACCGGTGGGTGTGTTCGGCACGGTCTGTGCCGGTATGGCGAATTCCTCGCTGAACAATATGGGGGCGGTGTTTGCCCGTGAAATCGGCCTGAGCATCAGCCAGGTTTCCGGTTTTATGGCAGCGGCCATCATGGGCGGCATGGTCCTGCAGTTCCCCATCGGTCGCCTGTCTGACAAGTTTGACCGGCGCAGTGTGCTGATC
>JAJFID010000426.1 GCA_021775325.1 Rhodospirillales bacterium | reverse complement strand
TCTCTATTATATTTTGCCCATTGTTATCCTGATCTGGTGTATTTTACCGACGCCGGTCGACCGGCTGTCACCCGGATACGCAGCGTTCTGGGCTGTGCTGGCCATGACGTTTGTTACGCTTACTCAGCATCCCATCAAGGCTTTCATGCGTGGCGAATCCAATCTCATGTCCACTTTCTCACGAGGGTTCAGTGAGTGGGTGGACGGGATGATCTCCGGGTCGCGCAACATGATTTCCATTGGCATCGCCACCGCAGCAGCCGGTGTGATTATTGGATCCATTTCCCTGACTGGCGCGCACCAAGTCATCGGAGAGTTTGTTGAATGGCTTTCGGGTGGCAGCTTAATTGTCATGCTGATTATGGTAGCCGTTATGAGTCTGATTCTGGGCATGGGATTGCCAACCACGGCAAACTATATCGTCGTCTCGTCATTGATGGCGCCGGTTATCGTCGCGCTTGGTGCAAAAAGCGGGTTGATCGTACCGCTGATTGCCGTCCACCTGTTCGTGTTCTATTTCGGCATTCTGGCTGATGACACCCCACCGGTGGGGCTCGCGGCGTTTGCGGCTGCAGCAATTTCTGGTGGTGATCCCATCAAGACTGGTCTGCAGGGTTTTGCTTACGATATCAGAACAGCGTTGCTGCCATTCCTGTTCATCTTCAACACGGAACTACTGTTAATTGATGTATCTCTCGGAAAGGCCGTGTTTGTGTTCATCATTGCCACTGTTGCCATGATGCTGTTCGCGTCGGCCACACAGCAATGGTTCGTCACCCGCAGCCGGGTGTGGGAGTCAGTCGCCTTGCTGCTGATTTCCTTTACCTTGTTCCGACCCGGATACTGGCTGGACCAGATTGATCCGCCCTATCACGATGTGGATCCGGCCATGGTGTATGAGGTTGTCAGTGAGTATCCGGACAACGGTGTCCTAACCGTCGTTGTGTCCGGCCCCAATTACAACAGCGGCAAAATGGACTCAACGACATTGCTGGTTCCACTTGGCAGGCCTGCAGAAGCGGTTGATCGTTTGCGAGAGGCAGGCCTGACAGTTATTGTCGAGGATGGCAGGGCCGTCATTGAAGAACCCTTCCCTGGCACACCCATGTTCGAAAAAATTGGCAGCATGTTTGATTATTATGCTGATGAGCCGGTCGAAGTGGCGACAATCAAGAAACCGGTAGATCGTATGGCAAAGGAAGTGTTCTACATTCCGGCTCTCGTACTGCTTGGCCTTATTGCCATGCTGCAACGCCGCCGCCGGGACGAGGTGTCAGCGTAACGCCAGCACATGGGCTACGAATTGATCATTATGAACCTTGCTGTATTCGGTGCAGCAGCGTTGCAGTCAGCGACGGGTATTGGCTTCGGGATCATTGCCGGCCCCGTCATGTTGTTGGTGCTGGGCAGTGGTGAAGCCATTCAGATCAGCATCGTCCTGAACATTCTGATTGCCGGGTGGTTGATGCCGTCTTTACGCGCGGATGCGGACCAGTTTCTTGTACGGAAATTCTTGATAGGCTCCATTATTGGCATCCCTGCAGGGTTATATGTCTTCCTGATTGTTGACATTGTTTTGTTAAAAGCCTTGGCCGGATTAGCGGTCCTGATGACGGTGTTCTTCGTTTTGCGTGGCAATGGCATCACGGCGACCACAATCCGCAGGGAATCGAATGACCGACAGGCCGTTCCGGTTGGCGTTGTGTCAGGCCTCATGGGCGGCAGCCTGGGTATGCCTGGCCCCGTTCCCGCAGCTTGGATGTCAGCTACAGGACACGACAAGCGCACCATACGCGCCTCAATCCTCATGTTGTTTGTATTTTCCTACGCGGCGACATTTCTGTTGCAGGTTCCACTGGCGGGCGTCAGTGCCCAAACGATTCTGACCTGCGTGTATCTGGCCCCTGCAACGATCATGGGGATACTGTTTGGGCGTGTGCTTGCCAAATGGCTAACCGAACAGGTTTTCCGTTGGTTGCTCGTCGTTATTCTGTTCGCCACAGCGGGTTTACTGTTGTCTTCTGTTCTGTAATCGGAAAAGTGCCATGAATTCCAACCCTAACTCCTTCGATCAACTAGGTAACTTGTCGACAATGCCCAGAGCGCGCCTGTTCGCAGGACCAACACCACTTCAATCCATGCCCAATCTGGCGAAGACATGCGGAAAATCCACAAACCTGTTTGTTAAACGTGATGACTGCACTGAACTGGCCTTCGGCGGTAATAAGGTGCGGCAGCTTGAATTCTATTTGGGCGAAGCCGTTGCTCAGAATGCTGACACCGTGTTGATTACTGGTGCGGTACAATCGAATTTCGTTCGCCTGGCGGCGGCTGGTGCTAGAAAGCTGGGCATGGATTGCCATATTCAACTGGAAGAACGGGTTGCCAAGAACGATCCGCTATACCGCACCTCCGGCAATGTGCTGGTGGACCGTCTACTGGGCGCGACCCTGCATTCATACCCCTACGGCGAAGATGAGGTCGGTGCAGACCGCCAACTCGGCGAAATCGCCATGGAACTCAGCAACGAGGGCAGCCGCCCTTACATCATTCCCCTTGGCCCGGGTCACGCGCCACTCGGTGCACTAGGGTACGTTGTTGCCGCCGCTGAATTGCTGGAGCAGATCGCGGAACAGGAGCTTTCCATTGACGAGATTGTACTGGGCTCCGGCAGTGGTAATACACATGCTGGTATGTTATTCGGCTTGCGGGCGCTAGGCTCACCCATTCAGGTAACCGGCATCTGCGTTCGACGTGCGTCCGATGCCCAGTTTGGCCGCATCCAGAACCGTTGTCGGGAACTGGCCGACCTTCTGGATGTTAAACCCAATGTGACCAACGATGATATTATCTTGGTGGATGATTTTCTGGCACCCGGTTACGGCAAAGCTGGTGAAGAATGTCTACAGGCCATCCTGCTGGGCGCCAGGACGGAAAGCCTGATGCTTGATCCCACCTACACTGGCAAAGCAATGGCAGGCTTTGTTGACAGGGTTAACTCCACTGACAACGACCGCGGCCTGGTTTTCCTACACACCGGCGGGACACCTGCCATTTTTGCCTACGAGCGCGATCTGGAGGATTCTCTGGCGCCCATCATCTGATCATATCCGAATTGTAGGTTATGCAAAAACGCTGGCGAAACTCTTGTCGATGGCATCAGCAAAAAACGAAACATCGTGTTCCTGGATACAGAGCGGCGGAACCATGCGCAGAACATTCCTGTAAGCACCCGACTTACTCATGATTAATCCCATGTCACGCGTTGCCTCGAATACTGCAGCCGTTTCCTCCGCAGCTGGTTCCCGGGTCCGCTGGTCACGTACCAACTCAATCGCCAGCATGAGTCCCCGCCCCCGTACGTCTCCAATGATGGGGTACCTGGTCTGCAAGTCGCGTACCACCGCCAGCAGATCGGCACCGACCTCGCGTGCATTCTGTTGTAGGCCCTCTTCCCGAATCACCTGCAACACAGCACGTCCGGCAGCACACGCCACAGGGTTTGCACCATAAGTATTGAAGTAAAATTTGTCGGCGAGCGCGTCGGCCACCTGCCGTTTTGCTACAACAGCAGCCAGCGGT
>JAJFID010000425.1 GCA_021775325.1 Rhodospirillales bacterium | reverse complement strand
TTCTTGAGAGTGCAAGCTAACAGTCGTTTTTTGACATGAGGCTCTTCAGTCTACTAGTCTTAACTTCGACGGCGATTGCCAGGATTGACGGTTTGCGAATTTTGGAAGCGGATACACGGCACAAGATGGGACAATTCACATAATGACCGAAATTTGGTTCGAAGAAATTCCACTTAAAAACTTATCCATGGATACGGCGTTTGCCCGTGGTTTCGAAGTATGGGACCAATTGCCAAAGGCTGAAGATGGGCTGCCATCCTGGCCGGGCATCGAGTTCCTGTTGTCTGTCCCCTTGTCGCTTGCTCCGGAAACTATGGTGCTCAGAATTGAGAGTAGTATTGATGACGCAAGATACATTTATTGGGGGTCACGCCTAATCTGGGTTTCTGGTCAAGACATGACGGGTAAGCGGCCATTCGACATTCCATCAAAAGAATTGCGTGAATACGTGGAAGCAACAATGATGACCTCGATTAAAGAGAAACGCCCTTGTTACATCCTAACAGAGTTTACGGGGGCGAACGGTTTGAAAATTCCGGAGGAAATATTGCGTTTACCATTTGCAAACGCCGCTGCAAATGTTGACCATTTAGTCACATTCACATCGGTCAATGACATCCGGGAAATGAGGGAGTTATTGACTAACACGTAAAGATGGGTGGAAAGAGCTTTTGTCCGCTAAGGGTCAAACTCGGTCCTCCGGCGTACCGTGGCGAACTGACCGTTTGGTATTGGTAAACGGAAGTCCAGACAGCCGGCCTGATTTATGAATGCATGATCTGGTCACATATTCGGGATGTGTCGAAATTTCATTTAACGTGTCGAATAACTTTCCGAGTCTCACCATCATATGTTAGGTTTTTGCGAGCCCTTTTTAACAGGGAGGGAATTAATCAACCGTGGGAGATACTAATGATTAAACAAGAACTTGTAAAAACGGTGTTATCGGACGGTGTCGCCGACCGAGAGACAGCGTTAAAGGTTGAATCTTTACAGTCAGGATTTGTGTCTGGGAAGATAGACCGCCGTGGATTTATGACCGGCGCGCTGGCGCTGGGCGTTACCGTGACGGCCGCCACAAGCTTCGTAAAAGAAGTGCAGGCCGCAACCCCCAAGAAAGGCGGACGTATCCGTACGGCCCTGACCGGTGGTGCGACCAGTGATACGCTGGACCCGGGTCAGATCCTTGATTTGTACATGCTCGTTGTTCAGTTTGCCCAAGCCAGAAACAACCTGACGGAAGTGGACGCCAATGGCGCACTGGTTCCAGAACTGGCGGAAAGCTGGGAAGCCAGCCCGGATGCCACAGAATGGAACTTCAGTATCCGCAAAGGTGTAGAATTCACCAATGGCAAGACTCTTGATGCCAATGATGTGGCGGCGTCTCTCAATCACCATTTGGGCGAAGACTCCACGTCTGCTGCAAAGGGAATTTTGAATGGCGTCGAGTCCGTCAAGGCCGACGGCAAGAACAATGTGGTTGTAAAGTTGACGGGCGGCGATGCCGATTTCCCGTACATCCTCAGTGATTATCACATTCTCATGTGCCCTGCGAATGATGACGGCACCATTGACTGGCAGTCCGGCATTGGTACGGGCAGTTACGCGATTTCAGAACACGAGCCCGGTGTACGGACACTGTCCACACGGAATCCAAACTACTGGAAAGAAAACAGTGCCTATTTCGACGAAGTGGAAGTGTTCCAGGTCGCCGATGCAACAGCACGGACCAGTGGTCTGCAGTCGGGTGAGTTCGATTGCATGAACAATGTGGCACACAAGACCGTGCATTTGCTCGACAAAGCGCCTGGAATCAATGTGCACTCCGTAACAGGAAACAAACAGTATACGTTGCCCATGCGTACGGACACGGCACCTTACGACAACAATGATGTTCGTCTCGCCGTGAAACACATTGTTGACCGCGAGCAGTGGTTGAAGTTGATCCTGCGTGGTTATGGCGAATTGGGGAACGATAACCCGATTGGCCCGGCCAATTTCTATCGCGCCACCACGGAAGAACTGCCACAGCGTGCGTATGATCCTGACAAAGCCAAGTATCATCTGAAGCAGGCTGGTGTGAGTAACCTGAAGATTCAGTTCCATGCGGCGGAAACCGGTTTTGGTGGTGCAGTTGATGCCGGTCAGTTGATGCGTGAAACAGCGCGCGCGGCCGGTGTGGATGTGGAAGTTATCCGCGAGCCAAATGACGGTTACTGGTCAAATGTGTGGATGGTCAAGGCTTTCAGCGCCTGTTACTGGAGTGGTCGTCCGACCGAGAACTGGATGTTCTCACAGGTTTATGCAGCCGACGCCAGTTGGAACGACACGTACTGGAAACATGACCGGTTCAATGAGCTTCTGGTTATGGGGCGTGCTGAACTGGATCAGGCAAAACGCCGCGAAATCTATGTTGAGATGCAAACCATCGTCAATATGGAAGGTGGCGTCTGTCTGCCTCTGTTTGCTGCTGATCTGATGGCACTTAGTGACAAGATTGCCACACCAGGAAAACTTGGAAACAACTGGGAACTGGACGGTGCTCACTTCGGTGAACGCTGGTGGTTTGCTTAATTCAGCGATCAATCTGTCTGAATGATCTGAAGGCCGGTACGTGTACCGGCCTTCTTTTTTGCCTGATTATTGCAGATGTTGAGATAGACGGTCCGCATACCACAGCGCAAAATTTGCCACACTGGGTTCCAGGTCGGCACAGAACCGGCCCTGTCTGGCAAACGGTGATGCCAGCCCCTTGTAGTGACGGGCCAGTGCCGGGATATCCTCGGCCAGTGCCGCGTCCATACGGTCATAATAAACCTGCGCACAACTTTCGAACTGTTCCAGTGCCATGGTTTCCGGTGGAAAGCAGACCGTCATCACCACCCGGCAGCGTCCCGTTTCAATAGGCGTCGCTTCGTATATCCAGATCGCCTCGGTGCTGGCAGCAAACGTCATATTGGGAAACATCCAGGTGTACCGGGTGCCATTCCGGTTGCGCCCGTCCAGCGAGGGCATGGACGGCAGGGCATACTGCTGGGTTGCTTCCAGTAACCCGCCCGTTCCCTCTGTCGTGCTGAACTGGCTGGAATACTGACCTGTCGTCTGATCGGCACCATCCGGCCGCGCATAAACGTTGCTGATGGAATCGGCGTGCACATAGGGAAGGTGGTAGTACTCATTGAAGACTTCCAGAAAGCCCTTCCAGTTACAGTCCACTTCCAGTTCCATGCGCCGGGTTGTAACGAGAGATGCAAGGTTCCATGGCCTATGCACATCAGAAAAATCGCCCAGCCAGACATCGATGTCTTCGGCGTCATTGTCAAAACAGATGAACGCAAATCCGTCGCGTTCGGCGGCGCGAAACTCTATGAGACCATGGTCGCATTTATTGAATACGGCACCGTTCGGCATATCAGGCGCGCCGCGCAGTTCACCATCCAGACCATAGGTCCAGCGATGAAACGGGCAACTGATGGTCTGGGCGTTGCCGCTGCCCTCAAGCATCATGGAACCACGGTGGCGGCACGTATTGGCGTAAACACGCAATGTCTGTGACTTGTCGCGAACAATGATCACCGGCATACCGGCGATTGTCAGAGCGCTGTAATCGCCGGGGGTCTTCCACTGGTCCCATCGACCAATGCCGACCCACGATGTGCGAAACACGGCATCGCGTTCCAGTTCGGCAACGGAAGCATCGGCATAACAGGCCGGTGGCAGGGTCGCCGATGTTTCAATGGTCGCTGTCACATGCGACAGCGCATCGCGCAATTGTTCATGCATGATCGGAAGCTTTCAGCATCAGGCGGCTTGTTTGCGTTGTGCAGCAACCGCGTCATTAACCAGCGGTTCACGCGCGCCCGGGCGCAGCACATCCGGGTCATACGGTTCGCGGGAGAATACCTCCATGACCAGCGGGCGGAAGAATTCCAGCGGCAGGTCATCGTATGCCGGATCAAAGCTGGCCTGATCCCACAGCTCACAAAAATCCACGCAATCATCGAAGTAGATGTGATCGCGGAACTTGTCGCGGGTGTTCTGATCGCCGCCCACCTTGTGGGCGTAATAGTACTTCTGGAAATCCGCATGAACCTGGGTCGTCCAGACACATTGCTCGCGCATAAACGGCTCCATGACGAGGGCGGCATATTCACCGTGATTATAGGGTGCCTGAACATCACCAATATCATGCAACAACGCGCACACGACCCAGTCCACATCGGCACCATCCCGCCACGCCCGCGTTGCAGACTGAACAGAGTGGCCCAGGCGTGAAATCTGGTAGCCGGAGAAACTGGATTCCAAATCAGACAAAGAGTCAAAAATTCGCTCGCCGACCTCTTTGGCGTATTCTACTTCCAACGGATGCAGGAATTCATAGTCCTCTGCATCACCCTGTTTCATTTCTGTAAATTTGACGTGTTCCATGTGAACTCCCTGGCCTTCCGGCGATCATGAATGCTTGAGAAACTGGACCGGTTCCAAAGTGCCACCCCGCGTCGAACTGGACAATCGATAAAATAGCGGCCATAGATATAAGAATATCTAATAGGTGAGTTGAGGCTTATGTCACGTCAATTGCCACCCCTGGCCTGGTTCCGGGCATTTGAGTGCGCCGCGCGACACCTGAGTTTCACAGGCGCGGCCCGGGAAATGAATGTGACGCAGTCCGCAGTCAGCCAGCAGATCCGGTTGCTGGAGAGCCGCCTTGGAACCAAACTGTTTGTGCGCAAGGCCCGCGGTATCGGCATGACCGAGTCCGGGCGGCGGTTGTTGCCCTACGTATCAGGTGCCATGTCTGATTTGTCCCAGGCTACCGAGATGTTCGAGCCTCATCGCGGGGATGATGTTCTAGTGGTGGTCTGCTCCCGGAGTTTTGCCCGGCTGTGGTTATGCCGCCACATTGGCGGGTTTCTTGCCCGGCAAACGACCAGCGACGTCCGCATCGTCAGTGCCATCTGGCCGGATGATTACGCCAACGTGGACAGCGACGTACAGATCCGCTATGGCGCGCCTGAACTTGTGGGTGAGGGGGCTGAACCGCTTTTCCAGGAAACCATGATCCCGGTTTGCCACCCCGACCTGGCCGCGTCGTTCTCCGAAAATGCCAGCCGGTTTAACGGGCCGCTGATCCATACCATTGGCACGGCCAATACCTGGACACGATGGTCCGGCATCACGGGAATCGAGGCGAGTTACACAACGAGTGTTTCTGTGGACTCAGACGAGCTTGCCGTGGAACTGGCCGAGGAAAAACAGGGCATGGCCCTGTGCGGCAAGTTTTTATGTCAGGAGAAACTGGCTTCCGGCCAACTGGCCCGGCCATTCGATGTGGAGATCGAGTCCGAGGAAAACTATTTCCTCGCGCTCAGCAGCAGAAAGGGAGCCGAAGAACCATCGCGCGATTTTTGTGCTTGGCTCACGGCCATGATCCGTGAATCAGCGTCCTGACGTCAGATCATGTCCGCCGGAATAATGCACACCGGAATCGGGTCCATCTTGTGTTTATTGGCTTTGTTCAGACGTCTGTAGATTCCAAGGACGTCGTATTCACGGTCCGTCAAAGCGGACTCGTCACCGGCAAATGTCATGGCCCATTCCAGTTCCGGGTACGACGCACCCAGTTGATCTTCGTCCGTCCGGTCGTCACCCCACAACCCGTCCGTGGGCGGGGCCTGCATGATGTCATCACTGATACCCAGGACTTCGGCGACGGCGTAGACCTGGGTTTTGGTCAGATCGGCGATGGGCGACACATCGACGCCACCATCGCCGTATTTTGTGTAGAAACCCACACCGAAATCTTCCACCTTGTTGCCGGTTCCCAGCACCAGATATCCATGCGCCGCAGCAAAGTAGTACAGCGTTGTCATGCGCAGGCGGGCTCGTGAATTGACCAGCGCCATGTCGTGCCCCTGCGGTTTGTCCTGATTGGCGGATACCGCTGTGACAAAATCGTCGAACACGCCTGTGAGTTGGATTTCCTGAGACCGCACGTTGCTGTTGTTTTGTTGCAGCCAGTCAATGTGGTGGCGGGCGCGGCTGACCTGATTTGGTGCCTGATGGATGGGCATTTCAACACACAGCATCGGCAATCCGGTCCGCGCGCCAAGCGTGGATGTGATGGCCGAATCGATACCCCCGGAGACGCCGACAACGAACCCGCCGGTGCCGGACTTTGCCGCGTAATCGCTCAGCCAGCCCGTTATGTGATCGATTACTCTTGCCACGTCCATTGATCTGGCCTCATCATGAAATCCAATTTGCGGCGCATAGAATAAACAATCCCGCAAGAAGGCCAAGCGTAAGAGCGTATTCTTTAAGTATGCTTGTGTGAGGGTGTGCATGAAAAAAACGGAAATTGTTGATTACGTGATTGTCGGGGCCGGGTCTGCGGGCTGTGTTCTGGCAAACCGGCTGACCGAGGACCCGGCAAACGAGGTGCTGATTGTGGAAGCCGGCCCCATGGACAGGGACCTGATGATCCACATCCCGGCCGGTGTCTACAAGGTCTACAAAGACAAACGTATCAACTGGAATTACGAAACTGAGGACGAACCGGAACTGTTCGAGCGCCGTGTCGATATGCCCCGGGGCAAGGTTGTCGGTGGTTCATCATCCATCAATTCCATGGTCTACATGCGCGGGCACCCCAGGGACTATGACCGCTGGGCTTCGGAATTCGGGCTCGAAAAATGGACCTACGCCCAATGCCTGCCGTACTTCCGACGCTGCGAATCCAGTGACCGGGGCAGCAATGAATGGCGCGGCGGCGACGGCCCGCTCGGTGTATCGCAGGCGACACTGAAAAACCCGCTGTTTGATGCGTTTCTGCAGGCCGGTGAGCAATCGGGGCAGGGTCGCACGGATGACTCCAACGGATTCAAGCCGGAAGGCGTGGCCCGGCTCGACAGCACCAAGAAAAACGGTCGCCGCAGCAGCGCCGCGGTGGCCCATCTGCGACCGGCTTTGTCGCGCCCCAATTTGTGGCTGGAGACAAAAGCGCTGGTCCACCGCATACTGTTCGAGGGCAACCGGGCCGTCGGTATCGAGTATGACCACAAGGGTGTGCGCCATACCATCCATGCGCGGAAAGAGGTGATCCTGTGTGGCGGTGCGATCAATACGCCGCAACTGCTGATGCTGTCCGGAATCGGGCCGGCTGATCACCTGCGCCGGCACAACATCGACGTGCTGCTTGATTTACCCGGTGTGGGCCAGAACCTGCAGGACCATGCCAAGATTGATCTGACCTTTGAGTGCACAAAACCTGTGACCATCCACAACATCAACAATCCGGTTCGCAAACTGATGGCGGGCATGCAGTGGCTGATCAACCGGAGCGGTATCGCGGCCTCAAACATCTGGGAGGCCGGGGGTTATGTGAGCGGCAATGCGGATGTGGATCATCCCAACCTGCAGTATCATTTTGGCCCGTTCGGGGTCGAGTACGTGGGTGACAAGATCAAACTGGATCAGGCGTTTGTCCTGCAGGCCGATCTGCTGCGTCCCACCAGCGCCGGACATATTGAACTGAAATCAGCATCGCCTGCCGACAAACCCGCCATGTATTTCAATTATCTGGCCACGGAGAGCGACCGGCGCGAGCTGGTGGAAGCCGTACAGATGATCCGCGACCTGATCAACCAGCCGGCGTTTGACGAATTCCGGGGCCGTGAAACCACGCCCGGCCTGGACACAAGCTCGCATGCAGATGTGGAGAAGTGGGTGCGATCCACAGTCGCCACAGACTTCCACCCGTGTGCCACCTGTCGTATGGGCAACGACGATATGGCTGTCGTCGATGGTGAAATGAAGGTGCACGGGATTGAGGGCCTGCGGGTTGTGGATGCGGCCGTCATGCCCATGATCGTCAGCGGCAACCTGAACGCACCGACACAAATGATCGGCGAGCGGGCGGCAGATTTCATTCGCGGCATCCCGCAGATGAGCCCCGAGCATGCCCGGTTCAGCTTTAACGGCGATGCCGCACCATGACAGCCCAGAGCTCAAGTGATTGAAATCACTCACTTTGTAGACAGCATGTCTACATATGCACACATTTATCACGCCGCAACCGGGAATCGGGCCCGAATTTCGACCTGTAAGCCCTTGATTTTACTCAGTTTGCAGACATTTGATGACACCGATGACACCCGGGTGCCTACGTGTTCGTACAGTGTTTAGAATCAATGACTTAAGCTCGACCACATACCGGGGTACGCCGGTCGCTGAATGCCTTCTGTTTTATCATATTTACAATGTCAAATACCTCATAGGAATAATAGCATAATAAGGAATAAAAGTCAAGTTTTTTCGATCCCTTCTGACGCGAGCAGGAAGGGCCCGACGTTGCCACGTTAGTGTATGATGTCCACTCTTCAGGGCTTTTCGGGCATGGGTACGTTAACACGCGCATGCCCATGTATAGCCAGAAGTGGAGGTTTGACTATACGAGGGCATCATACGCCCACTGCAAGAGTGCTTGCCGCTGCCGAGGACGGCAGGTCCAGTCCCCAACATCACAATTGGCTCGAACCTGAGCTTCATGGCGCCTGAACGCTCGCCATCGTTTTATCTGACGAGAATCGACTTCGAGCAATCGCCTCCCGAGATAGTAACGACAATACCATTGAAACCAACCTCGAGGGTCGGGACCGATTATCCAGCCTTTGCGCTTCCATACATTCAAGGGTTGTCGACTTTTGACACCAAAATAGTTCAATGTTGGGTCAGGTTGAGAGGAAACCCTAGCTTCGCTGAACCAATCATCAGGAAATTCGTCAAGACAGTCATTACAGTATTTTCCCTCAAACACGCCCATCTCAAGCATCTGTTTGGGTGTATAGAACGGGTCGAACCCATCTCCAAAATCAGCACCGTAGGGTGCCTCGATCATGTATTGGTATGACCGTTGCATTTTGTCCTCGACCAAAACAATGTCACCAATTTTGTACATCGTTTGATCATATACAACCTACACCCGTCAGCCATAAAAATGTATGCTCAGGGTCATTTTGAGAAGTTCTTCCGGATGCCCTCAGGCATCCGCTTGAAACGGGTTTGCGGGCGTTGATACAATCCATTGTGGGGAACAGGGATTGTCAGCAATGAGTCTGGATAACGGTATGGCATCGAAACGCATCGTTTTGTGGAAATGATGGGTGTGCCGGGCAGTTATGATGCGTCTGTAGACGATCATTTTGCCGATCGGGACCATGAGGGGGCCTGGTTCATCAAACGGTTCGGTCATGTGGCCGGAATCACCATCAGCACCTGCAACGTCTTTACGGGTGACGGTTATTCGGTCATGCCATACAGTTCGGTGTACCGGGAAGCCACAACGAAATCAGTCAGGGTGTGTAAAATTGTTCGGCCACGGTTACGTCGACGAATTCCAGGGGCGTTACCCGTAAATCGTCCAGTATCGCCGGTTACACGTGAACTCGCCTGTCTTCTTGGGCATCTTGCTCGCGGCCATGCAAAACTTGCTCGGTGGGACACGCCCGAAAAAGATGTATGCCTACGGCCTGTTTGCAGACATTTCTCATGAGATCGAAACCCGTCTGTTGTCAATCAATGGCGGGCATCAGCGATTAACCGAATAATCAGCATATCTCATTATAAGAAGGCCTGAACCTTTGGAAGGGGTCGCCGTGAATGAGAAATCCGGAAGATGAAATAAAGCTTCGTTCATTGATGAACAACATAGTCACCCGGTACAATGCACGTAATAACGAAGTCGTGGAAATGCATGCATACGGCGTTGATTTCGATTTCATCGAGGCCGATATTCGCCATGTGTGGAAGACCTATTTTTCATCGGGCGAAGCGGATGCCTCAGATCATGACATTCTGGTTGCCCTGAAATCCTTTGAGTACGTTTTCTGGCCCAGGGAACTCTATCTCGAAGCGGCGCTGGTCATATCCGAGATAACCAAATGTCCCGTGGCAACAATGATCGAGCCTGAAAGGCTGATTCCCGAAAGTCGTTTTTTGCTGGATTACCTGGATGACCAGACATCCCAGGCCGGTGAAAATGGCGTTATCACCCGCATATTTGACATCATGGGTAAAACGAATTCCTGGTGTGTGGAATTCGGTGCCTGGGACGGCAAACTGCACAGCAATACATACGATCTTGTCACGAATAATGGCTGGAACGGCGTTCTGATCGAAGCCAAGGAGAAACGTTTTGACGAGCTTGTGAAAACCCATCAGGGAAACGACCGCGCCCACCCGATCAATCAGATGATCGGTTTTGATCCGCATTCGGATTCCATCGACTACATTCTTGGCACAACGGAAATTCCGCAGAGTTTCGATCTGATGATTGTGGATATTGACGGCAACGACTGGCATGTGTGGCATTCCATGCAGACCTATCGTCCGCGCCTTGTCATGGTTGAGCTGAACCCGACAATTCCCAATGATGTTCTGTACATCCAGGAGCGCAACGCAGAGCAACAGCGCGGCTGTTCCCTGCGCGCGCTGATCGATCTGGGCAAGTCGAAAGGCTACGAACTGGTCTGCGCGACCTCGTTTAACGGGCTGTTTGTTGTATCAGAAGAGTTTGAGAAGTTTGGCATCACCGATAACAGCATCGATGCCATGTACACGCCGGTTATGGACGGGCGGATTTTTCACGGCTTCGATTCATCCGTCCACATTGTTGGCATGCCAAAACTCATGTGGGACTGGCGCGGACACGGGCGTGACTGGTCACGCGACCTGCCCGACCAGTTCAACGTTTACAAGGAATGGTGACGACAGAGCCCGGCGGGCTCGCTGTTCGCGAATTTCTGCGTCGCGGGCATTGTCGGGCTGATGTTACACGCCATTCCCTGTTATAGTATTGGCATGGTTAAGCAAAAAAAGCCGTCGGGATTACCACACAGTGCGCCAGGCACCCGTACGGACGTGGATGCCTTTCTCAAACGCGTTGCGGCAACACCTGTGACCCGTGCGTCCACCAGCGGGCGGGGTCGCCTGATTTTTGCCATGGATGCCACGGCCAGCCGACAACCGGCCTGGGACACGGCGGCCGCCATTCAGGGGGCCATGTTTCATGAAACGGCAAAGCTGGGCGGGCTCGATATTCAACTGGCTTTTTTTCGTGGGTTTGGGGAGTTCAGGGTCAGCAAGTGGACACACGAGGAAAGTGTCATGCAAAGCTGGATGACATCGGTCGCATGCCATGCCGGTGAAACACAGCTCGGCAAGGTTCTGGCCCATGCGGCCAATGAGACGAAACGGGGACGGGTCAACGCACTGGTTTATGTGGGCGATTGCTTTGAAGAGGATGTGGACGCAATTGGCAAACGGGCTGGTGAGCTGGGTTTGCTGGGCGTGCCGGCTTTCATGTTCCACGAAGGCAACGACATCATTGCCGCCTATGCATTTCGCGAAGTCGCCAGACTGACCCGTGGTGCCTATTGCAGTTTTGATGCGGGCAGCGCGCAGACCTTGCGTGATCTGCTGGGTGCGGTGGCGGTGTTTGCCACGGGCGGGCGTCAGGCTCTGGAGGACATGGCAAAACGCCAGGGCGGCACGATTTTGCAGATTGCGCAGCAGATGAAAGATACGCCATAGTGTGGGGCAGAAGTGTCTTCCCAAAGTGCCGTAACGCAGTTACCCGCCTGATGATTTGATCTGACCATGTTTCCATTCTTCCTTCTCGGCCTTGCCCTGCTTGCCGGTTTTATCCTGTTCGGGAACTGGTTCGCCCAGGCGGACCCGAAAACACTGGTCAGGTTGCTGAAATGGGCATTGATCACATTGATTGTCGTGGTGATCGTGTTTTTCGTGGTGACGGGACGTGCCGCGCTGGCGCTGGCGGCCATACCGGCACTGATTCCCTGGTTCCTGCGCGTTCGCCGGGCCGCCCGCACGGCCAAGGCATTTCATCGTATGGCCCAGGGGGCGAAACAGGGTTTCGGACAGGGTGCTGCACAGGGTGGCGCAAACGCCAATCAGACCTCGGAAATCCGCACCCGTTTCCTCAGAATGTCGCTCAGTCACGAAACCGGGGTTATGTGGGGCGAGGTGCTGGAGGGACCGTTCGCCGGAAAATCATTGTCTGATTTGTCCTTCGCGGAGCTGAGTGCGTTGCTGGTAACATGCCAGCAGCAGGACAACCAGTCGGCCCAGGTTCTCATGACCTGGCTGGACCGGGAATACCCGGACTGGCGCGCGTCAACCGAAGATCAGGGGGCACACGGGTCCGAGAGTTCAGGCTCTGACGGCATGACCCGTCAGGAGGCTCTGAAGATTCTCGGGCTGGAGGACGGTGCTGACGACGAAACAATCCGCGAGGCGCATCACCGGCTGATCGCCCTGCTGCATCCCGACAAGGGTGGTTCGACGTACCTGGCGGCAAAAATCAATCAGGCCAAGGATTTTCTGATTGGTTCCTAGTCCTGGTTGGCGGGTTGATTCCGCCAGTGATCCGGTCAGGACACAGCAGCCACGTTTCCTGACGGCATGGCACGACAGGCGGTTTCCATAACCACGCGGCGATTCTGCTCGTTTTCGACCCCGTCCACGGTGTGGACCTTTAACCAGCGTTCCCCCCAACCTTTCACCTCACCGACCAGTATCTGCCTGCCACGCAACAGGGCGGCAACATGTATGGCGCGCTCTTCCGATAGTTTCAGGTTGCTCTTGTCTCCACCGAGTGTATCGGAATACCCCGTGACGTTGGTCTGGCACGCCCGGTTCTGTCCGTATTCGGCAATTTCCGAGGCCATTGACCTGATCTGTTCGTCCACAGCAGGCGTCGCCGTTTTGCCCATGGGAAACAACACGGTTTGGTTCAGTGCATCCTCCATTGACGTAGGTGCCATCGATGCGGCGGCAGGCATCATGGTATCGGGCATCATCGTATCCGGCGTGCTGCCAATGATCTCCAGTAGCTGTTGCTGGTCGCGGCGAAGCTCGGCAACGTTTGTCTGCAACTGTTCCAGACTGGCCATGACCACCGGATCGGCCTGGCCCCCGGCAGTCATCCCGCCGTTTGCGGCCTGGCTGGCGGCGGCCTGAATTTCCTTCAGGGCTTCGGTTTTCAACTCGATAACCACGCGTTGTACTTCGGACTGTCCCGCCTCCAGTTTTTTGTTCAGTTCCTGCAGGCCAAAATATCCCAAAGGTGCCGCTGCGCCGAGTACCAACACAGCAGAGAAAAACGACGTTGCGAAAATTGTCTTACCGGCGTCCACGTTGAGCTCCTGTTTATTTTTGGTTGCTGTACAGAATTATACAGGTTTTCTGGTCGGCATCATAGGCTGGCGAAGACGTATTTTTGGTTAACAAACGGTTCCGGATACATGACGCGTCCGGGCCACATCCACCTGGCGCTTGAAAGCAGACCTGTTCGATGAGCACCAGTCACTTCCGGGATTGGCCGATTTTGTTGAAAAACTCGGTTGCTCCTGCGACCTTCTCGTGATTCCGTAGTGTCGTCGATATTTGACGGGAGGACGGGCCAATGATGGGAACACAGGCAGTACCGGATCGGTTGTTTTATGATTTCTGCCTGGATGATCACGTTCCCGACGATCACCTGTTGCGTCGGATTGAAATCGGTTTGCCGGCGTTGATACAACCCACCGTGGTGGAACAGGGGATTGTGGGCAATGAGTCAGGATAACGGTATGTCATCGAAACGCATCGTGTTTGTGGAAATGATGGGCGTGCCGGGCAGTTATGATGCGTCTGTATACGATCATTTTGCTGATCGGGACCAGGAGGGTATCTGGTTCACCAAACGGTTCGGTCATTTGGCCGGAATCACCATCAGCACCTGTAATGTCTGTACGGGCGAAGCCCTGCCAGAGGCTATCGAGGCAGATGGTCTTGTCCTGGCGGGCAGCTACAATTCCGTACATGACGATACGGACTGGCAGCGCCGGGTGCTGGCGTGGTTGCCGGTGATGCGGGCGCGCAAGGTGCCCATTCTGGCTATATGCGGTTCGCACCAGTTGATGGCGCACGGGCTAGGTGTTCATGTGGAACGTCTGGTTCCGGGGCCCTACGCGGGAACGTTCCCTGTTCAGTTGACGGACGCGGGCCGGACGTGTCCGATCATGGCCTCCATTTCACCCACGGCGGGCTATCACTATGCCAATAGCGAGCACGTGGTCAGCGTGCCGGCTGGCAGCACCCTGTTGGCCAGCAGTGACACCGTGCCGGTAGCCGCCCTCGATTATGGCGATCACTGTTACTCCACCCAGTTCCACCCGGAGGGAACCCATGAGACTCTGGGCACAGTGTGGCGGTTTACGGCACCGGAGCGCATGGAGAATTATATAGAGGACGATGCAGGAAAGCGGCTGGTTGAAAATTTCCTGCGGCTGGTTGTGAACCTGTAGCGAGCCATCAGCGTTTGTTCAACTGGCTGGCGATTCCCTGTGCCGCCCGGATGCCGGACTGGTACGCTCCGTGACAGGTGCCTTGCCCGCCATAGACGGTGGCCTCGCCGGCAAAGAACAAACGTTCATCGACAGTGCGCGCCAGATTATCCCGCTGGTGTGCCTGTCCGGGTTGCGCGCAGGCCCATGAACCCCTGGTCCAGGGCTCCGTATTCCAGGCCGTTACGATGGTTCGGTTCACATGTTTGCGGATATGATTGCCAAAAATATCGGCGACCCTGTCTACGGCGAAATCATGACAGGCCTGTTGACCCTGTTTTTCCAGCCAGACACCGTGACGACCACCAACAAATACAGCGGCGGTATTCAGGCCCATGACGCTGGCGTCAACCTTCGCCGTAATACCGTCGTCATTCCAGGTGCTGTAATGACCGCGCCCATCCGTACCGAATACGCCCGTGTCGAAATGGACACCCATTTTGTTCTCTGTGCCCATGGGCAGATTGTTGATGGACTCGATCTTCCAGTCCGGCAGATCCGGGGCGAAACGAATGTCGCCGGATGCCAGAATGCCCGTCGATACCGTGCTCAGGACTGTGCGGCCCCTGATCGTGCCTTTCGGTGTCTCCACCATCACACCGGTGCCAGACCAGTCGATCCGATCAACCCGGGCATTGAGTGACACGGCAACGTCCGCGCCCCATGCGGCAACCAGATTGCCGTAACCGTGCAGTGCCTGAAAGCCCAGCTCGCCCGTGGCGCTTGCGAAATCGGCGGTTGAAACCTGATCAATGTCCATGCCCCAACCAGACGCAATGCTACACAAAAGGGGTGGCGCAAACGCATGGTCCATATCAATCACATCGCTGATGGCCACGTCCTGATCCTGACTGGCTGCTTCCGCAATCGCCTTGTAACTTTTGTCATAATACCGAAGACAGGCGGCGCGCTGATCATCGTTCAGGGCCACACCGTTTCGCTGAAACCTGTGATTTTCGCCCAGGAACATATGGCTATGGTCTTTGTCCACTGTGATCCCAAGGTCGTCAGCAATGGTCGTAAAAGGATTGGTCCCGCCGCCAACCAGCCAGGCGCATCCCAGATCGAACCAGACGCCGGGCGCGATTTCCTCTGAGTACGCCCGCCCGCCGATGCGGTGCGAGCCCTCGACCAGCGTATAGGTGAGGCCGATCCGTGCCAGTTCCTTGGCAGCCGATAAACCGGCAGCCCCCGCACCGATGATGACGACATCTGTTTCTGATGACATGGTGCGCTCTCCGGTT
>JAJFID010000424.1 GCA_021775325.1 Rhodospirillales bacterium | reverse complement strand
AGTTGCGGCCAATGTACGCCATGCCGCGAGGGCACCGGATGGATGTGGCGGATGATGGAACGCATGGCGACCGGTAATGCGCGCGTTGATGAGATTGATTTGTTGGAAGAAGTGACGCGGCAAGTGGAAGGGCACACGATTTGTGCGCTTGGTGATGCAGCGGCTTGGCCAATCCAAGGGTTAATCAGACATTTCCGCCCGCAAATCGAAGACCGAATCGCCCAATACCAGGCGGCGACAGCCAATGCAGCGGAGTGAAGGTGAAATATGCCGAAGCTAACCATTGATGGTCAGGAAATTGAGGTAGAAGCCGGTTTAACCGTGCTGCAGGCGTGCGAGCAGGCCGGTGCCGAAATTCCACGCTTCTGCTTCCATGAACGCCTTTCCATTGCCGGAAACTGCCGGATGTGTCTGGTGGAAATGGAACGGGCACCAAAACCTGTCGCATCGTGTGCTATGCCGGTTGGTGATGGCATGGTTATTAGAACCAATACACCGGCTGTGCAGCAGATGCGCAAGGGGGTCATGGAGTTCCTGCTCATCAATCACCCTCTGGACTGTCCGATTTGCGATCAGGGCGGCGAGTGCGATCTCCAGGATCAGGCTATGGCATATGGCGCGGACAGGTCCCGATATGAGGAAAACAAGCGCGCGGTCAAAGACAAGAACATCGGCCCTCTCATCAAAACCATCATGACACGGTGCATCCATTGTACTCGTTGCATCCGATTTGCCCAGGAAGTCGCCGGCGTACCGGAACTGGGCGCGACAGGACGCGGTGAGCACATGGAAGTTGGCACCTACGTCGAAAAGGCGCTGACATCCGAGCTTTCGGGCAATCTCATTGATTTGTGTCCAGTCGGCGCGTTGACGTCGGCACCCTATGCCTACAATGCGCGATCGTGGGAACTGAAAAAGACCGAGTCTATCGACGTCATGGACGCGCTGGGTGCTGCGATACGCGTGGACAGTCGAGGCGCGGAAGTCATGCGTATCATGCCCCGTTTGAACGAAGACGTGAATGAGGAATGGATTTCCGACAAAAGCCGGTTCGCCTGTGATGGATTGAGAAAGCGCCGTCTCGACCGGCCCTATGTTCGTCGCGACGGCAAACTTCAGGAAGCGTCATGGCAAGATGCATTTTCAGCTATTGCCGCTCAGATTGAAGGCAAAGACGGATCGAAGATAGCGGCAATCGCGGGCGACCAGACCGATGTAGAGACAATGGCAGCCATGAAGGACCTCATGACCGCACTGGGTTCTTCAAATATGGATTGCCGTCAGGACGGTGCAACTGTGGGCAATGAGTGTCGCGCGTCATATCTGTTTAACACAACAGTTGCCGGTATTGAAGACGCCGATGCGTGTCTGATCATTGGCTCCAATCCCCGGCTTGAGTCGCCGGTACTGAACGCGCGCATTCGGAAACGCTATTTGATGGGCTCGTTTCCCATCGGTGTTATCGGAGAGCAAGCTGATCTTACCTACAGCCATTCGAACTTGGGATCTGGTACAAGTACACTAGCTGAACTGGCGGATGGAAACGGCGACTTTGCCAAGGTTCTAAAGTCGGCCAGTCGCCCCATGCTTATTGTCGGTTCAGGTGTACAGGCCCGTAATGACGGAGCCGCTGTCATGGCGTTGGCCCGACAAATCGCAGAAACATTCGGCATGGTCTCTGACGACTGGAACGGCTTTAACGTACTGCAGACGGCGGCGAGCCGGGTTGGCGGGATGGACATTGGTTTTGTGCCAGGGCCAGGTGGGCTCGGAACATCGGGAATTCTTTCCAGTGTCGCCCGAGGTGCAATCGATACTTTGTTCCTACTTGGTGCAGACGAGATCGACACGACAGCACTCAGCCATGCATTTGTGATTTATCAGGGGCACCACGGTGATCGCGGTGCTCATGCAGCAGATGTTATCTTGCCTGGTGCCGCTTATACCGAAAAGTCAGGCACCTATGTGAACCTTGAGGGGCGGGTTCAACAGACGACACAAGCTGTGTTCCCACCGGGTGATGCCCGTGAAGACTGGACAATCGTCCGTGCGTTATCTGATGCCGTGGGTAAAACTTTACCATACAACGATTTGCATGGTTTGCGTGTCCGCATGTCCCATGAAAACTCAGTATTTGATGTATCCGATACTTTGAAAGGTGCGGCGTGGGGCGCATTTGGCGCCATTGGTGATATGGACCCATCGCCATTCCAGTCATCCGTCCAGGATTTCTATATGACAGACCCCATTAGTCGCTCGTCTGAGACGATGGCCGCCTGTAAGCAGGAAATTGGTGGTGTTGAAGGAAAGACCGGTACTGATGGTTGATTTTTGGTTTCTCTACATCTGGCCAGTTGCCTGGATTGTGATCAAGATCGTCGCGATCATTATTCCGGTCATGTTGTCGGTTGCCTATTTGACTTTGGCGGAACGGAAAGTCATTGGATCAATGCAACTGCGCAAAGGGCCCAATGTGGTGGGACCGTTTGGCCTGCTACAACCCATTGCAGATGGCCTGAAGCTATTCCTCAAAGAAACCATTATTCCGTCTGGTGCCAACCGCGGTGTTTTCATTCTCGCGCCGTGTGTCACATTTGTACTGGCACTCGTGGCGTGGGCGGTTATTCCGTTTGATGAAGGCATGGTTCTGGCAGATATCAATGTTGGTATCCTGTATTTGTTCGCCATATCGTCCCTTGGTGTGTACGGCATTCTCATGGCTGGTTGGGCGTCCAACTCCATGTACGCATTTCTGGGCGCGCTTCGTTCGGCGGCTCAGATGGTGTCGTACGAAGTCGCCATGGGCTTCATCATCATTACCGTGTTGATGTGCGTCGGCTCATTAAATCTGACTGATATTGTCATGGCGCAGAAGACCGTCTGGTTCGTCATTCCCCTGTTCCCCATGGCGGTGATATTTTTCATTTCCACATTGGCAGAAACCAACCGGCACCCATTCGATATGCCGGAAGCCGAAGCTGAACTGGTGGCCGGATACAACGTAGAATACTCCGCCATGACATTTGCCCTGTTTTTTCTGGGTGAATACGCAAACATGATCCTCATGTCCGGCATGACATCGGTGCTGTTTTTGGGTGGATGGCTACCACCGTTTGATATCGCGCCTTTCAACTGGATCCCGGGACCGATCTGGTTTGCCTTAAAAATTGCGTTTTGCCTGTTTATTTTCATCTGGGTGCGGGCGACTTTCCCGCGGTACCGTTATGATCAGCTCATGCGTTTGGGTTGGAAAGTGTTTCTGCCGCTTTCGCTAGCCGCCGTGGTCATCGTCGCCGGTGTTCTGGTGGCCTTCGATCTGGCCCCGCAGGTTTAGGAAAGGAGATCAAACCATGAGTTTTGTTCGTCGCGGTATTGGCTCCGTATTTCTGAAAGAACTCGTTGTCGGTATGTCTTTGACATTGCGGTATTTTTTCCGTCCAAAGGTCACTGTGAATTACCCATACGAAAAAGGACCGTTAAGCCCGCGTTTTCGGGGTGAGCATGCGTTGCGTCGATATCCCAACGGTGAGGAACGTTGTATCGCGTGCAAATTATGCGAAGCCATCTGTCCGGCACAGGCAATTACCATCGAAGCGGAGCCGCGTGACGACGGAAGCCGTCGTACAACACGCTACGATATTGACATGGTCAAGTGTATCTACTGCGGTTTCTGTCAGGAAGCGTGCCCCGTCGATGCCATTGTTGAAGGCCCGAATTTTGAATTTGCAGCAGAGACGCGTGAAGAGTTGTTGTATGACAAAGATAAACTTCTGGCCAATGGCGATCGTTGGGAAACCGAACTGGGCCAGCGCATCGCTGCTGATGCTCCGTATCGTTGAGGATAATGGGAATTGTTGATGAATAATCTCGATTGGAACAAGGATAGGGCAGCATGATACAAGCGCTGGCCTTCTATATGTTCGCGTTCATGACCATTGCTTCGGCCGTGTTGGTTGTCTCGTCGCGAAATCCCGTCCACTCCGTGTTGTTTCTCATCCTGGCGTTCTTTAACTCTGCCGGTCTTTTCGTGCTGCTCGGTGCCGAGTTCCTGGCCATGATTCTAGTTGTGGTTTATGTGGGCGCGGTGGCCGTCCTGTTCATGTTCGTAGTCATGATGCTCGACATTAACTTCGTCGAAATGCGCCAAGGTTTTCTGCAATATCTTCCCATCGGTGGGCTGGTGGGCCTGATTTTGCTGTGTGAATTGCTGACAGTTGTCGGTGGATGGGTGATGGCACCGGAGGCGGCCTCATCCGGCCTTTCACCGACCCCTGACGGTATAACCAATACCCATGCATTGGGCGCCATATTGTATACGGATTATCTGTATTTGTTTGAAGCTGCCGGCATGATCTTACTCGTAGCCATGATCGGCGCGATCGTATTGACCCATCGCCGCCGGACCGGGGTGCGCAAACAGGTCATCGCAGACCAATTAGCCCGCCATCCAGCAGACACCATTGAGTTGCGCAAAGTTGATTCAGGAAGGGGCATCTGATGTTTGAAATTGGCCTTTCCCATTATCTGAGCGTAGCCGGTATCCTGTTCGCAATTGGCATATTTGGTATTTTCATTAACCGGAAAAATGTCATCGTGATCCTAATGTCCATAGAACTGATGTTACTGGCGGTGAACATCAATCTTGTGGCTTTTTCATCCTACCTCAATGATCTGGTCGGACAGGTTTTTGCTGTGTTTGTCCTGACTGTTGCGGCGGCAGAAGCCGCCGTCGGTCTCGCTATCCTTGTGGTTTACTTCCGAAATCGCGGCTCGATTGCCGTCGAAGACATCAACATGATGAAGGGCTGAGCAGAGAGCATGATTACCGCAGTTGTATTTTTGCCCCTGATTGGCGCTCTTATTGCCGGTATTCTGGCATTCGTTCGTCATGGTGCTGAGTCTGACCGCAGTCATTCAATCGACACACTGTCGCAATG
>JAJFID010000423.1 GCA_021775325.1 Rhodospirillales bacterium | reverse complement strand
CAATGCCTTCAGCGCATCTTTGCCTGTTTCGACAGCGATGATGTCATAAGGCTCTTCGCGTAGGTACTCCTGATAGATAAGGGCCAGAGACACCTCATCCTCAACCATTAGCGCCGCGTAACGTTGATTTTCATTCATTCGAATTAGTTACCTAACGGCGCCAGATTTCCCATCAGTCGACCGACTCCACCCGCTTCCTAGAGTACACGTTGGCAGAATACCATATGTTGGTATATTGAAAACACGAATACGCTCAACTTCGAAAGGTCTGAAGCAGGTGCCCACGATTATTGGGTTCGCGTCAGAATTCATGGACAGGTCAGCAGAGTGAACAAACAGGAACCTCATGGCCTCGGCGATCTGGCCGCAATCGATGGTATCGATTTTGTATCGTTGATCGTCAAATCGTCTCGCGATGATGAGATGATTGGACTTACTGCTAGATTCATCAAACAGGAGTTTGATGCCTACTACGACGAATTCTGTAGAATTCCAGCCCTGGCGCAAACCGCGTTCGAAAACCGAGATCCACAACAGTCACTCGCGCTGAGCAAACGACGGTTAACGATCTACAGCGAAAGCATTACCACATTAGGTCAACATCTCGTTCGAATTTTTCCGCTGCTTGATCACGATGAAGATCGCTGGCTCAAGGTTGAAGCTGCATACATGCCACTGGTTGAGGATCGCTACGAGGTCGATCTGGCACTGGCCTATATCCAGTCCGTTCGTCGCAAAATTTTCAAGGACGAATGGCGACCTCTCGATTATGTATCGAGCAGAAAGATCGACGTCGATCTGGCGCTGGTTTCCCGTGTATTTTTGAGCGCCCCCGAGATTTCCAGCGAGGGCATCGTCGAAATCATGTCTATTCCGGGCTTCACCGCCCCCTTCAAACGGTTGAACCGGGATGCCGATGCAGTTTGCCAACGCCTTAATGAGACATGTGGATTTGACGGTGAACAGACACAGACCATCCGCGAGATTTGCATGATCAATGCCGGTTTCTTCCGAAACCGAGGCGCCTATGTTTTTGGCAAGATAGTTCTGTCCTCAGGTGACCCCATCCCGTTGATCATTGTGTTCGAGAATGACAATGGTGGGATTTATGTGGATGCTGTCGTTACCAGCCCGGCAGACTGTCACAATATATTCAGTTCCACCTTGGCCAATTTCCATGTAACCAGTGCTTATTATCATGAACTCTCCGTGTTTTTGCACAGTATTATGCCGCACCGGCCACTGGGTTTGCACTACTCGACCATTGGCTTCAATCACATCGGCAAAGTTGCCGCCATGGATGAACTACGAGCGGAATTCTCGCAGACAGGTGAAAACCTCGATACGGCCGTAGGCTTCCGCGGCACGGTAGCGATCGGTTTTTCCACACCATCATCCGGGTACGTATTGAAGATCATTCGTGATACACCGACCGACGGATACAAGTGGGGTACTTTTGACGGCATCGAGTCTGTTCTGAAAAAATACAGTCTGGTTCATGACATAAATCGCACCGGGAGTATGCTGGATAATGTCATCTACTGGGACATCAAACTGGAGAAATCATGGTTTGCCCCGGCTCTGCTGGAGGAACTGGTCAGTCAGGCCAGCGAAACAGTATCGGTATGGCGGAACATGGTGACGTTCAAACACCTGATCGTCCAACTCAAGATGGTTCCATTGCCCGTCTATCTCGAAACAGCATCGGAAGATCAGGCAGATGCGGCGATTACAAATTTGGGGCATTGCATCAAAAACAATGCGTCGGCGAATATATTCAACAAGGATCTTGATGGTCGAAACTATGGTGTCAGCCCGTTCCAGAAAGTTTACCTGTTCGATTATGATGCTGTCGAAATATTCACAGATGTCAAAATTCGCACAAACACCGAGCGCTTTGACGGCGAGGAAGATGTGCCGGACTGGTATTTTGAAGACGGCGTCGTCTTCCTGCCCGAAGAAATGGAATCGGGGTTGCGTATCCCGAATCGACGCCTGAGCCGATTGTTTCGGCATGTGCACGGCGATTTGATGACCGTATCGTACTGGGAGGCCTTGCAAGCGGATATTAAAAATGGCTTGGTACGAAAAATCAACATCTACCCGGAAGCATGCAAGATTACGCAAGCTTGACCGAAAACACCTGGTGACAATACGGAGATCAATATAAGGCCATGTTACGCCCCCTGAAACTCGACGCCCGCGCTGACGCTATTCTTGTAAACTCTTCACCGGAAGACGACCTGTCATCAACCGGCGTTCCGTCCGTCAATGTAACCTATGCCGGATTTGAAGGTGAGGCCCACAGCGGACTGACACGGGCATCGTGCATTCGTGTCCGGCGCCAGTATACCCAAGGCACCGAGATCCGGAACACGCGCCAGATTTCAATCATCTCGGTAGAAGACATGGCTGTGGTCGCCGACACCATGGGCGTCGACAAGCTGGAGCCCGAGTGGTTGGGAGCCAATCTGCTCGTTTCGGGCATTCCCGACTTTACGAAGATCCCGCCTTCATCCCGGTTGATGTTTGACGGCGGGGTGTCACTTGTTGTGGATATGGAAAACGGACCGTGCCAATACCCCGGCGAAATTATCGAACGCCATCACCCCGGCAAGGGGGCCTTGTTCCCCAAGGCTGCTCTGGGTCGGCGCGGCGTTACCGCCTGGGTTGAACGTGAAGGACACATCACGGCGGGTGAGGCCATTACCGTCCACATTCCGCCGCAACGAATTTACGAGTTTGCGACTTAGGGCTCTTTCAGATATCCGTTTGAAAACACCACACGCTCTGCGCCCGTGAATCGTCGCATGCGTTCCAACTCGGATTCAAGCCGCGCCGTGCGCCCCTTGGAAAACACAACGCCGGTCTCCGGCCACAGCCCCGTCACCGTCAGCACGCCCTGTTTTCGGTCGCACTTCATATCAATGCGACCCGCCAGACGATCCCCCTCCAGCAGCGGAAATACGTAATAGCCGTACTGCCGTTTCGGCTCAGGCACGAACACTTCGATACGATAGTGGAAATTAAACAGGCGCAGGGCCCGCTTACGATCCCGAAGCGCCGGGTCAAAGGGGCTCAACACCCGCATCCGACCCGGCATCTCAGGCAAGGCATTGATCCGATCCATCACATCGGGACGGGCGAACGCGCGGCGCGGCTTACTGCCATCCGCCGAGGCAACGTCTACCTGGATCAAGTCCTGTGCAGACCGGGTTTCGCACCATGCCTTGGCCTCGGCTGGTGAAACAATGTCCCAGAATGCCGCCAGTTCGCCGGATGTGGCGAATCCCAGTCGTTCAAGGGCCTCACTGCAGGCCCAGTCGATAAATGCATCTGTCTCGACCAGGCCATTCAAATGGTGTGCGGGAATAACCCGTTCGCTCAGGTCATATACTTTCTGAAATCCCTCGCGGCGATCGACCGCCAATGCGCCAGTATGCCACAGGAACTCCAGCGCGGTTTTTGACGGATGCCAGTCCCACCATCCGTCACTGCCCTGTCCATATTGTCCTTTTTCTTTCGGTGCCTGCATATCGCGGGATCTGACGGGACCATTGTCGCGGACATGGGCCAACACCTGGTCGAGATTATTCTCAAATCCCTCGCGCCGCCATTTGCGCCAGCGTTCGCGCAACCCCGGCTCGTTGCGTACAAATCGATGCTGCCAGTATGGATAGAACCGAGTCGGAATGATGGATGCATCATGAGTCCAGTTCTCGAATAACGCCCTGTCGCGCTCCAGCAATGCAGACAGATACTCACGTCGATAGGTCTGATTGCGGGAAAACAGGATCATGTGATGAGCACGCTCTACCGTATTGATGCTGTCAATCTGCACGAAACCCAGCGATCCGATCAGATCAAGCACACCCTCTTTGGAAATTTTTGCTGATGGCGAGCCCGACAGGCCCTGCAGATGCAGGAACAGGCGGCGGGCTTGAATGTTATCGATCAAAGGAATCATGCGGTAACTGTAACGTACGACCGGGAATTGGCGAGCGCAGATTGCGTCTGGCCGGAAAATGTTACCGGCAAACATTGGGCTGTCTCTTGCAACGCCGCTGCATCGTCAGTACAACTGCGTTCAGTCATACTCTGAGGGGAGCTCGTCGCATGGCCGACAGTCAGGAAACCTATTATGTCATCACTGCCAACCGACTGGTTGAAGGTGATGTCGTCTATCTGATTGATCGCGATGGCGAAGCAGACTGGACTACGGATATTACTGACGCGGACGCTTTCCCAACGGCCGAGCGGGGCAATGCCGTCCTGCTCGCGGATACGAGCGTCAATGCCAATGTCGTAGTTGGGCCCTATGCGGTCGAGATTACCGGGACAAATGAACCCCTGGGGACCAAAGAGAAAATTCGGTCCGAAGGTCCAACAGTTCCGCACGGCAAAGATGCCTTGCCATCTGTAAACCCAGATTACTTTATTTGAACATGTCTCCGCGAGGCGAATGGCGATTTAACGTAACGGGCTGGATACTTTTTACGGTTTCTGCCGTTTTTTTCACATGGTCATCTGCACGTGCCGGTGATGAAAACGCCGTGATCGCCAGTTTGTTGTTTCTCCTGGCTTGCCTGGTGTTTCTCGTTCCCGTTTGGCGAAACAGACCGCCAGCAGATAAAAAATAATAGCAGCCGGTTCTTTAACCGTCGGTATCAGAATTCGGAGGATATCTTGACCATACTATCCCTTCACGCGGAACCCGTTCAGGACTCATGGCTGGATGCCTATGGCCATATGAATGAAGCCTACTACCTGGTCGCGTTTAGCAATGCGGCGTGGCCTTTTCAGGATCACTTTGGCATCGGCACAGAATATTTCGATGCCACCGGGTGTGCGATCTATACGCTGGAAACCCACCTTCGGTACGTGGACGAGGTTCGCGCGCCGGCAGTTCTGGAGATCAAATCCATGGTGTTTGGATCTGATGCAAAACGTATTCACGTGGCTCATTCCATGGAAGTTGATGGCCGTGAGCGCGCCACGGTGGAGTTCATGATGCTGCACTATGATACACGCGCGGGCCGCCCCGCACCCATGCCCGATGATGTTCAGGCAGCCTTGAAATCAGCGCAGCTTCCACAATTACCGGACTGGGCAGGTCGCAGTATTGGACTGGACCGGAAGAAATGAGCCAGGCTTTCCTTGATCATCTGAACGCCGAACTGGAGAGCGTCCGCGACGCAGGCTTGTTCAAAGGCGAAAGGATAATCGTCTCGCCTCAGGGCGCGAGCATCGCGGTTAACACAGGTAACAAAACCGACGACGTTCTGAATTTTTGTGCGAACAACTACCTCGGACTGGCAGACCACCCAGATGTCGTCGACGCGGCCAAAAAGGCACTCGATGATCATGGTTACGGCATGGCATCCGTACGGTTCATTTGCGGCACACAAGACGTCCACAAGGCTCTGGAAAAGAGAATTTCTTCGTTTCTCGGCACCGATGACACCATCCTGTATGCCTCTTGTTTTGACGCCAATGCCGGCCTGTTCGAAACGATTCTGGGCCCTGAAGATGCGATTATTTCCGACACCCTCAATCATGCCAGCATCATTGACGGCGTCCGGCTGTGCAAAGCAAATCGGCTCCGTTATGCCAACAACGACATGGCCGATCTGGAACGTTGTCTCCAGGAAGCATCCAATTGCCGGTTCCGACTGATCGCAACAGACGGCGTGTTCTCTATGGACGGGATTATCGCTAACCTGGCTGAAATATGTGCGCTGGCTGACAAATATGATGCCATGGTTATGGTCGATGACAGTCATGCGGTCGGATTTATGGGAGCTGGAGGTCGCGGCACGCCGGAACATGCCAGTGTCAGCGAGCGGATCGATATCTACACAGGCACACTGGGTAAGGCGCTGGGTGGTGCTTTGGGCGGATACACGGCGGCACGCGGTCCCATCGTTGATTGGCTGCGACAGCGCTCCCGACCCTATCTGTTTTCCAATTCACTGTCGCCGAGTATCGCAACGACGTCCATAACCATTCTGGACATGCTGGAAAGTAGTGGCGATTTGCGCGACCGCCTGCATGCCAATGCACGCCAATTCCGGACAGGCATGAATGGTCTGGGTTTCGATTTGGTGCCGGGTGAACACCCGATCATCCCGGTCATGCTCGGCGACGCACGCCTCGCTGCCGATATGGCGGACCGGTTGCTCAAACGCGGCATCTATGTGGTCGGATTTTCGTATCCGGTCGTGCCGCAAGGCAAGGCCCGTATCCGCACCCAGATGTCTGCCGCCCATACGCCCGAACAAATTGATCGGGCCATCAATGCTTTCGCCGAAGTCGGGCGTGAACTCAAAATCATTTGAAAGCAGGAACATGAAATCATTGGTCAAGGCCAAGCGCGAAGTGGGCATCTGGATGGAAGACGTACCGGAACCATCCATGGGCCACAATGATGTGCGCATCCGTATTCACAAAACCGCCATTTGTGGTACCGACGTTCATATCTATAACTGGGATCAGTGGGCACAAAGCACCATTCCCACCCCCATGACTGTTGGTCATGAATTCATGGGCGAGATTGTTGAACTGGGTGTTGAAGTCCGTGGCATGGGGATCGGTGACCGGGTTTCCGGTGAAGGTCATATCACTTGTGGGCATTGTCGCAACTGTCGCGCCGGCCGTCGTCACCTGTGTCGTAACACAGTTGGGGTTGGCGTTGACCGCCCTGGATGTTTCGCAGAATATTTAGTGATTCCGGCGGCGAACGTATTCAGACTACCTTCAGATATTTCATCCGATATGGCGTCAATTCTCGATCCATTTGGCAATGCCGCCCATACAGCACTCGCCTTCAACATGGTGGGTGAGGACGTATTAATCACCGGTGCCGGTCCCATTGGCATTATGGCGGCGGGGATTTCACGCCACGTGGGTGCGCGTCACGTGGTTGTCACGGACATCAACGACTATCGCCTCGACCTGGCATCAAAGATGGGCGCTACACGTGCCGTGAATGTAGCAAACACAAGCCTGGAAAGCGTCATGGAAGACC
>JAJFID010000422.1 GCA_021775325.1 Rhodospirillales bacterium | reverse complement strand
CTGCCCGGCGAACGCAAGGTCCCGCCGACCGACGAGCCACCGGCGGATGAAGCGCCGGCCAGGTCGAGCCTCGTCGAGGATTCGCTGCCGGTCGTGACCGAGGCGAGCTTCTTCGGGCTCATCGGCTTCAACATAATGCTGCAAACTTTTGATCAGACCCTCTTCAAGATCATCCAGATCAATGGTTTTATCAGCGATCTCACGCAAAGCCACCACTGGGTTCTTGTCATTGTCACGTTCGATGGTCACAGATGCGCCAGCAGATACGTTGCGCGCGCGCTGTGATGCAAGAAGAACTAACTGAAAACGATTGGGAATTTGAACGATACAGTCTTCAACGGTAACGCGAGCCATGAAGTGAACTCCAACAAAACGATGCGGGCAGGGTTTGAAAGCGCCGTGAATATAGAGTGCCTCGACGAAATGGCAAGCGCTTCTGTCACGAATTGTTCACATGCGTCGCCTGCCACTCTGTTCCAAACAATCCATCCGCATCGGTCATACGATCGATGTCCTGGCCGTCCGGCAGATTGTCGGCAATCTCTGCAATTTTCGCCCCTGTGGCAGGGTGCGCCCATTGATTGTCCAGGTCAGCCAATGGCAGGACAACGAAGGCGCGTTGGAGCAAGCGTGGATGCGGAATCGTCAGGACTTCCAAGTCGATTTGCTCCTCATGATACGCGACCAGATCGAGATCAAGGGTCCTCGGTGCATCAGTGACAGAACGAACGCGACCGAAAACAGTTTCCACGTCCATGAGGGTATCGAGCAGTTTCACAGGAGGTAAATCGGTCAAAACTTCAACAGCACCATTCACGTACCAGGGGTGTTCGCCCAGAATGCCATCGATTCTGAGCACCGGTGCGGACTGATACCAGGATGAGCGCGCGCCAAGGCGTATTCGCGGCATATTCGACAAGTGCTCCAGCGCGGCACCGCAGGTTCGACGCGGCGCACCAAATACCGGATGGTTCAGGTTTGCGCCTATCCCGACTATGATCATGCAACTCTTTCTCACTTGAAGCATCCGACAACTGTATTTACCTATATCACACCAAATTTAAATGGCGAATGCGTGAAGCGGCATATTTCGCCGCGATTTCAGCGTGATAGCTTCAAAGTACATTTTTATCTTGTGAGGGCAGAATGATTTTTCAGGAAAATGGCCGCATTGCATTATTCATTGATGGGGCCAATTTATACACTGCTTGCCGGACACTTGGATTCGATGTTGACTACAAACAATTACTGAAGGTGTTCACTTCGGCAGGACGTTTGATCAGAGCCTATTATTATACTGCCCTGATTGAAGATCTGGAGTTCTCATCCATCAGGCCACTCATCGACTGGCTGGACTATAATGGATATACGCTCGTCACCAAACCAGCCAAGGAATTCAAAGACGATTCGGGGCGAAAAAAAATCAAGGGCAATATGGACATCGAACTCGCCGTTGATGTTCTGGAATTGGCGGATCATATTGACCACGCGGTCATATTTTCCGGCGATGGGGATTTTCGCTACCTCGTGGACGCTGCTCAGCGCCGCGGGGTTCGTGTGACGGTGGTGAGCACGCTCAAATCCCAACCACCCATGGTGGCCGATGAATTGCGACGACAAGCGGACATGTTTATTGATCTCGATGATTTGCGAAAAGAAATGGAGCGTCCGGACGGCTCCGGTGCGGGGACACTCAACGTGTTGGCAAATGAGTAAATCGCGCGGTGTGAGTCGATGACATCATCATCTGCTGTTGATAGGCGCGATTGGGATGTACCGGACCGGGACTGTGGTCTGTGTCCCCGTCTCTCGGCGTTTATCCGCGAAAACAGGACTTTGCATCCAGATTTTTACAATGCTCCGGTGCCGTCATTTGGTGCCGACCCTGCCGACGTCCGGTTGTTGATTGTTGGACTGGCACCGGGTTTACGTGGTGCAAACCGCACCGGACGGCCTTTTACCGGTGATTTTGCTGGTGATCTTCTGTATGACACGCTCGTTCGGCAGAACTTTGCCGTTGGCACCTACAACAAATCACCAGATGATGGGCTGGCACTAAATCAGTGCAGAATTACAAATGCTGTAAAATGTGTGCCGCCCGAGAACAAGCCGACCGGCGGTGAAATACGGGAATGTAACAGGTTTCTGGCGTCGGAGATCTCCTCAATTCCTGACCTGAAGTGTATTCTTGCCTTGGGCGGAGTTGCCCATGGCGCGGTGCTGACCACCATGCAGGAAAAGAAAAGTGCCTATCGGTTCGCCCACAACGCACATCACGCGCTCAGTAACGGATTGATGCTAGTCGACAGCTATCATTGCTCCCGGTACAACACCAACACCGGTCGTCTTACGGAGGACATGTTCAACGACGTTTTCGAGTCAATTCGTCGACTATTGGACACATAGTCAGGCTTCTTGCGTTGCCTCGGGGTCCAGTAATCGATGCAGATGCACGATGACGTATTTCATGCGGGCATTATCCACATGAATCTGGCTGGCGGACCGCCACGCATCCAGTGCGCTCGCGTGATCAGGAAAAATGCCAACGACGTGGATGTTGTCCAGATCGTTGAAATCCAGTGTCTGTGGATCGTCTACTTCGCCACCAAACACCAAATGTAAAAGAGGTTTGCTCATAAAGTGACACCTTAAATTATGCAAATAATAAACTGATAATACGTGATTATCCCTGATTATGGACTTTTAACACCCGGGCCTTGTCGCGTTGCCATTCCCGATCTTTGATCGATGCGCGTTTGTCGGCTTTTTGTTTGCCGTGGGCCAATGCCAACTCAACCTTGGCAATTCCCCTTTCATTGAAGTAAAGCGACAGTGGTATGAGCGCCATTCCCTTGCGATGCACGGCACCCAACAGATGCGCGATTTCACGGCGATTGAGCAACAGTTTTCGCGGTGCTTTTGGCTCGTGTTGAAATGTCTTGGCTGGTGCGTATTCGGGAATATGGGCATTGACGAGATAGAGTTCACCACCATTTTCAGTAGCATAGGCCTCGCCAAGCGAACAGTGTCCACCACGCAATGATTTGACTTCGCTGCCCTTGAGTACGATGCCAGCTTCATAAGTCTTATCAATGCTATAGTTATGGCGCGCCTTTCTGTTTTGCGCGACCATATTGCCCGACTGGGCGTGTTTTTTTGCCATCTAAACCGGCATTTTCAGCGTTATCAGTTCAGCAATCCCGTGGCGCGAAGTGTTTCCTCGACCCGGATCTTGCTGCTTTCTGAAATTTCACACATGGGCAGGCGCAATTCATCGCTACACTTGCCCAACAATTTGGCGGCATATTTTGCGGGTCCGGGGCTGCTTTCACAGAACATGGTCTCGTGCAGGGGCATAAGACGGTCCTGCAATTCCATGGCGGTCGAGATGTCGCCATCCTGCCATGCATCGTGCATGTCCGCGCACTGGCGTGGCGCAATGTTAGCGGTCACCGATATACAACCGTGTCCCCCACCTGCCAGAAATGGAACAGCCGTGGCGTCTTCCCCGGACAACTGGCAAAACCAGTCGCCAATGGCGAGGCGCGTCAACATGGGGCGTTTCAGGTCTGCGGTCGCATCCTTGACGCCAACAATATTTGGCAGCTTGGCCAGTCGCGCCATGGTTTCTACGCTCATGTCCACAATGCTCCGCCCTGGAATGTTGTAAATCAGTATCGGCAGGTCGCCCGCGTCGTGAACAGCTTTGAAATGCTGGAAAAGACCTTCCTGGGTCGGTTTGTTGTAATACGGTGTCACGACCAGCGCGGCGTCTGCGCCGGCAGACTTTGCGTGTTTGATCAAGGAGACGGCTTCGGCCGTTGAGTTGGACCCGGTTCCAGCGATAACAGGTACCTTGCCAGCGGACGATTCAATACAGAGTTCCGTCACATGCTTGTGTTCAGCATGGGATAGTGTCGGCGATTCGCCTGTGGTGCCACATGGAACCAAAGCCTTCGTACCCTCACTGATCTGCCATTCGACAAAAGACTGGAATGCCTTGTCGTCCACAGCACCGTCCCTGAGTGGTGTTATCAACGCGGTTATGGAACCCTTGAACATTCTCTATACTCCAGTGGATAGCTTCGTTTTGACGTTTAGGCACGGCGGCGAACATACTCCCTAAAAACCCCCGCCCGCAAGACGGTGTTTGAATTGAGTTGTTGGATGGTAACCTGTTCCTAACGGCAAGCATGACATATTGGTCGAAATTTATTTGTTGGATTCGTACGATTTTCGCATTTAGCACAATGTTCAGATTATTTTCTATCACCTTAGCTGTGACGGTCATTGTCTTGGCTGGTGGGCCCGCATCCGCGCATGAGATATCGGCGCAAGACAGGGAACTCACAGCGCTCGTTTTTCAGGCCGTTGATCTGAAGAAGGGAAAGGTTGCGCGTGCCAACATCTCGAAGGTTTCTCACCCGCTGTTGCGTAAGACATTGTACTGGTTTCTGTACACTGAGGCACCGGCGGCCGAACACTGGACCCAAATGGCGTCGTTTCTGACAGAAAATCCTCATTGGCCCAAACTTTGGACTATTCGGCGAAATATCGAAGAGGCGATGAGTGTCGACACGTCATCCGAACAGATGGAACCGTGGTTTGCTGAACACCCGCCAGTAAGTGCGCGTGGAAATGGTTTGTTGGCGTCATGGTTGTTGCGCGAGGACAGAACGGATGAAGCGATTGGTCTTGTGCGACAGACATGGGTCAACGGGAATTTTTCTCGTGCAGACGAAAAATGGTTTTACCGGTCTTTTCGAAAATATCTGACTAAGTCCGATCATGAGGAACGCCTGGATCGATTACTCTGGGAGGGTGAGAACTGGTCTGTCCGTCGCATGTTTCCCAGGGTCGACAGTGAACTGCGAAAATTGGCCGAGGCACGCTACCTGTTGCGCCACATGCGTGGCAATGTTGATGCCGCCATTGAGCGTGTACCCGAACACTACAAAGAGCATGTTGGTTTGATATACGAACGATTGCGGTGGCGCCGACGCAAGGGAAAAGATAAATCTGCACGAAGCCTGCTCGACGACTCCTTGGGTGACGTGCCCTACCCTGAATTGTGGTTCAAGGAACGCGAGATACTGGCGCGACGAGCGTTGTCGCAAGGGCTTATTTCGGTGGCATATGGTCTGGTTAGCGAGCACGGCGTCACGACGGCGGATGTTGCTGCGTATTCGTCGGCTGAATGGTTGTCCGGATGGATCGCACTTCAGTTCTTGCATGAACCGGAATGGGCGCTTCGTCACTTTACGGCCATGCATGGCGTCGTCCGATATCCTATAAGTGTTGCTCGTGGCTCGTACTGGGCCGGTCGCGCCGCTTTGGCGATGGGGCAGCCAGAGTTAGCCAGGGAGTGGCTCGATAAAGCCGTGATGCATCCCACGACCTTCTACGGACAACTGGCAACTGCGCATATACCGGATTTTCAGGAACCGGTTGATCTTGCCGATTTTTCCGGCGAGTTCGAAGTAGAAAATCTTGATGGGAACGAACTTGTCCAAGTGCTTCACGTGCTGGCCGAAGTGGATGCCCAGGAGCGTATGCGGCCATTCCTGCAGCATCTGATTGATGCAGAAACCGATAACGTTGGCTGGCAGGTTGCCGTCGGCCAACTGGCACAGTCGGTTGGTCGCCCGGATTTTGGTATCCGTGTGGCCAAAGCGGCTACACATCTTGGTTTAGTACTGACGGAACTGGGATACCCCATGGTAGAGTTGCCGTCGCTGCCACAAAAGAAGGTAACTCTCGCCCCCGAAGCGGCGTTGGTTTATTCGATTGTTCGTCAGGAAAGCTCTTACTACGCGGCAGCAAAAAGTGTAGCTGGCGCACGCGGCCTGATGCAATTGATGCCAGCAACGGCAAAACTGACGGCAAAAAGTGTGGGTTTAACCTATTCTCGTGCCAGGTTGACGTCCAATACATCCTACAACCTTCAATTGGGGCAGGCATATCTGTCATCTGTTCTCAAAAGCTTTGACGGCTCATACGTTCTTGCCCTCGCGGCCTATAATGCCGGTCCACGTCGGGCTAAGGCATGGATCAAGGCGAATGGAGACCCTCGGCATGAAGATGTTGATGTGGTGGACTGGATTGAGCTCATACCGTTCAGTGAAACCAGAAATTATGTGCAACGCGTTATGGAGAGTTTACAGATGTATCGCGCCCGCAATGATGTACCGATTGTTGTAACGCAGCTCTCGCAAGATCTGATGCGTTAGAACTGGCGATGGATGACAACCTGCCCGGCTATTCGGAGCACAGAATATCCGTAAGGGACTCTCTAACTGTGTACGTAAGGAAGTACGGCGCTGATCGCCATAAACGAAGAGATACAGTGCTGTGCCTGGGTGGATTGACCCGGAACAGCAAAGATTTCCATGATTTGGCACAACAACTCGGTGACCGGTATGACATAATATGCCCGGACTATCGCGGACGGGGGCGTTCGGATTATGATCCTGACTGGGCAAATTACACACCACCGGTTTATCTGGATGATATCCGCAATATCGCTGCGGCGCTCAACATCCATGAGTTTGCCGTGATCGGAACATCATTGGGCGGGCTGTTAGCCATGGGATTAGGTGTGGCCATGCCCAGTAGCCTTAAGGGGGTGTTGCTGAATGATGTTTGCCCTGAACTGCCTATCCATATGCTGGAGTCGATTATGGCGTATGCCAGTGCCACACCCGTGTTACAGGACTGGCCTGCCGCAATACACTATCTCCACGACAACGCCCCCATGATGCCGTCAACCACAAATGCGGTTGCGGAGCAACTGGCACGCAATACATTCCGTGAACGCGATGATGGGATGATCGTGTTCGACTGGGATCCCAACATTACCCGACCAATATCCGGCAGTAAGAATAACACAATGGATCTGTGGGCTTTGTTCTCATCCTTAAGGTCTCGCCCACTGTTGTCCGTCCGCGGTGGTTTGTCACCATTCGTGACGGATCAGACGTGGCAGCATATGCAAGAGACTGCGCGTGATATGGTCTGCGTTACCGTCCCGGAAACGGGCCACGCGCCAACTCTTGCAGAAGACATTTGTTCTGATGCCATTGCTGAGTGGCTTAAAAACTGTTTCTCGCCGTAGCCAGGACATAACTCGGCAGCGCAACATGAACCAATAAAGTGAGAAAGACTACAAAATCAGCGCAGATCAGGCTGACGCAATTTTGTCACTGCCATTTGAGGGCTTATCCAGCTTTTTCAAACCGGGGCCGCTGTCTTTCTGCGCGGTGTGCGGTTTTGACGGTACAGGCGGTGTTACTTCACGAACCTTGTTCGCATTACTGGCATCGGACTCGCTGCGGTTTCCGCGCACGATGCTCTCGACCCGTTGATCAGCAATTCGCTGGCAGTGGCCCTCGAGAAACGCGCCTTTGTCAATGGACAGGTCTTCATGAATGATGTCGCCAGCAACGTGCGCTGTGCTCGCCAACATAACGGATTGGGCGGTTATCTGACCGTTGACCCGACCATACACCCGTACCCTCTTGGCCTTGATCTCGCCGTTAATTTCGGCGGTTTCACCAACGAGAAGGGTTGCGGTGTTAATATCACCGTGGACAACGCCGTCAATCTGGATTTCGCCTTCGCTGATCAAATCGCCTCTGACGGTTAAATCCTGACTGATAATTGATGGCACAGCAGGTTTCGTTGGTTTGCTGTCCGCAGTTCCCTCCGTTTCAGACTTACTCCTGGAAAACATATCGCCCTGCCTTAACAAAGTTCATGGGGTCCACAGGTTTATTATTAAAAACGATTTCGTAATGCAGATGGGGGCCAGTAGATCGCCCTGTGCTGCCTACCAAGCCAATTTTCTCAAAAAAACCAATCTCTTGTCCCTTTTTCACAGTAATCTTGCTCAGGTGTCCATAGCGGGTCTTGATACCATTGCCATGATCAACCTCCACGAGGTTACCATACTTTCCCTTCCATCCAGCATACGTTATTACACCAGGTGCCGTAGAAAAGATAGACGACTTGTTGGTGGCTCCCAGATCCGTACCGTAATGCATAGACCATTTACCGTTGACCGGGTCCTGTCTCTTGCCGAACTTGCTGGTCACATAATATGTGATTAATGGCGGTGCCAGAGGCATGTAAGGCATGGTGGATTGCAGTGTTTGCAGGCGCGCCAGTCGATTATCCAGAGTGAATAACCGGTTCTTCAGTTCATCACCGGGCAATCCGTCCGGAACAGCAATAAATGGCCCGCCTTTGCCGGAATCATCACGAGGGCTGGCGGCCAGCAGCGCCGCAACATCGATCCCTGCAATGGTGATTACTTTTTCAATTGCATCAATGTTTTCGTTTGTACGATCTGTGAGCGAGTCAATGGTATTGATTTGCGTATCCTGCAAATTGCCCAGATGCCCCTCCAGTTCTGCCACGTAGTCCCGCAATCGTTTGCCATCGATCAGAGCCACATTACGTTCCCGCAGGGCCAGTTGCAGATCTGATTCAATAGTATCCAGATCATCGCGCAGCAGGTAATTGCGGCTGGTAAGCGAGTGAAGATTATCCTGAATTTCGTCGAGATTACTTTTCAGCCGTTCTCGCATGGATATCACAGACAGGCGGTCAGCCTCAGTGACCCGCAATTCCTGTTCAACGGTGCTCAGGTTTTGCTGAAGTGTGGTGTTTTGCTCGACCAGACCGAGCATGAGCCCGTGATTTTCTTCCAGATCACTGGTGATCGAAATGAACTTGCGTTGATACTCCGCAACTTCATCCAGCAGATTTTGATAGGCATAACGCGCATTGGATATCTGTGAGTCTTTGGATGAGAGAATGGTTTCGGTCAGGAAATAACTGATGCTTGAGAAACTTACCCAACCGCTAAACAGTATAAGCATGCACGATATGGCGATCTGAGGCGATTTGCCAATACGCAGGTACGAGACGCGTTCGTCTGTCCTGACGACGATCTGTCGTTCAGGAAACACGCGGTTCAGGGCAGATGCCCATCGATCACGAAAAGCGGTGTTCTCCGTCTTCCCCATTCTTCTTCCATTGTCAGGCAATCGAAACGATGCCTTTTTACTCGTCA
>JAJFID010000421.1 GCA_021775325.1 Rhodospirillales bacterium | reverse complement strand
GCCGACGTAACTCCATATCAACCAGTTGAGATAGAATGGAAATGACAAGCCTGCCAGATATGCTGTGCCGATAGGGCCGTTCAAGCGCGCGCGTTTCATGGCCATGGCCCAGTTTTCGTCGGCCATGACATAGATGAAAGGAAACCTGATGCCCGGGGGCACATGCCGGATGTGCGGTGCCGCCGCAGCGCCCATGAGTACGTGGCGCAAGTTGACCATCAGCGTTGTGCCGATGATCGCCATTGCTGCGGATACCGGCAGCAATGGCGTGGTCCACATATCCAGCGCGATAAACTGGGCTGCTCCGGCAAATACGGCTGCACCCATGAATACGATTTCCCAGGGTTCCAGTCCGGCTTGAACAGCCATGGCACCAATGATTATGGCAAATGGTGCCGCGCCCAAGGCCATAGGAGATATATCGAGGCATCCAGCGAGAAACCCGGCATCCTTGGTGTCACTCGAACTTGGGACTGAGTCATGTTGAGACACAATTGGTACCATATCTGACAGTGTTGATTAGTGATTTAGCCATTCCAACTCGTTCGTCAACAGGACCGACGCTACAAACAGGGGGCAGGGTTGATTGTCACGAGATGTTGCGCAGATCAGTCTGTGGGAGCGGTGTCAGGAACAGCTAACCGCAAATGACTCGATTACGCCCGGATTCTTTTGCTTCGTACAGCAGCTTGTCGGCGCGCTCCAGCACCAGCAGGATATCGTCGTCATCAGGGGTAATTTCACTCGCGCCAATACTCACAGTGAACGTCAAATCACCTTCAGGTGTATCTATCTTCACCTTGCTTATGGCGTCCCGCAACCTTTCGGCCAGAATGCCAGCATTCTTGATGTCGGTCTCAGGCAAGACAGCAGCAAATTCTTCACCACCGATTCGTCCCAGCGTATCTTCGGCACGAAGCGCGTGTAGAAACGTACGTACCGCCGCTTTCAATGCATCATCGCCAATTCCATGTCCAAATTTATCATTGATTGCCTTAAAATGGTCAATGTCGAGCATCAGGATGCTCAGCGGGTGTTTGTACCGTCGGCTTCTCAACAGTTCATTCTGCCCCACCGTCATGAACTGACGCCGATTGTTTGCACCGGTCAGCGGGTCGGTCGAAGCCAAGCGTTCCAGTTCTCGATTAATTTGCTGCATTCTCAAAACATTTGTGACTCGAAAACGCACAATCGAGGGGTACAGTGGTTTTCTGATAAAATCAACGGCACCCAGTTTTAGGCCCCGTTCTTCGTCATCAGCGCCTTCTTTTCCGGTAATGAAGATGACCGGAATATGTGATACTTCGGGCGCTTGTTTCAATTGTCGGCAGACCTCGAAGCCGTCCATTTCCGGCATGGAAATATCAAGTAGTATGAGGTCAGGAATGAGCGCATTTGCTAGGGCAAGGCCGGACTCGCCACTATCAGCAAGCGCCACGTCTGCCAAGTCCGACAACAGAGTGGACAAGACCTGCCTAACAGGCTTCTCATCGTCGATCACCAAAACGGTCTGTTGTGACGAGTGTTCGTTCACTATCTACAACTCACATCTATCAATAGTACCCATTGGTGTGAATTCGAATGCTAAATTGCCGAAATAGCAAGCGATTCTCGCAATTGGTGTCCCGGCGTAACAAGATGTCCAGCGACATGGTACTATATTGACGGTGTAGAAGGTTCGATATTTGCGAATCAATCTCTTGTTGACGGTCCGACCGATGACGCTGGTGGCGGGACTGTTACAGGGACTTCATCGAAAAACCTACATCAATCAGTTGGATGTGGGCCGTTAAGGGGGTGTTCATCGTATGGCATCGGGTATCTCTGTGGTAATTGGCGGGAATTCGCACTCTATGCGCCCGATGGCAGGAGATGACCAGCGCTAAGGGCACGGGGCTGGTATGCATGAAATGCAGAGCGGCCAAATATCAGATGTTTTGCCAGTTTTTTGAAAGTTCAATGGCCTCACTGAATTTTTCTCGAAATCCCGCAGATAGAGGCGTTGGGGTATAAGCCGTGGCAACTTGGTCACATACAGGCAAGTTGCCGTCGCCAGTTCCGCGCATGGCGAGCATGGCTGTACCAAGAGATGTCATTTCACGCAGGTGAGGAACACGTACAGTATATCCAAGAATATTCGACAAAAATTGACAGAAATACGGGTTGGCAGCCACGCCGCCGTCAATGGAAAGTGCGCGCGGCTGATTTGTGTTATCTGTGAATATATGGCTTTCCATGGCCCACAGAACCTCTGAAGCCCGAAAAGCAATTCCCTCAAGCACTGCCTGGACCATGTCACGGGCACTCGTGTCCAGGGTGAGTCCAATCCATAACCCTGCGGCACTCCTGTCCCAGTGCGGGCAGGCAAGGCCGTTCAGTGCGGGTACAAAGGCAAGGTTGCGTTCAATGGCAGGGGGCAGATCAAAGCTGTTAATTTCGGAGAATTCATTAAACAATCCGAGACCTCTGACCCAGTTGATGGCAGCACCAGCCGTGAACACGGCTCCGTCCAGTGCATACATGGGGGCCGAGTCCTCAAGTTGCCAGGCTACGGTCGGCACGAGGCCGGTCTCTGGTGATCTAAAAACCTGTTCACCCGTTACCGTCAAGGCAAACGCACCGGTACCGAATGTCACCTTGGCATCACCGCAGGACCGGCAATTGTGCCCGTAGAGAGATGCTTGCTGATCGACTATGTTCGCAGTCACGGGTATCTGTTTACCGCCAAAACTCACAGCACCAAATTTACCGGTCGTCGATCGAATTTCTGGTAACGTGTCAATAGGAACCCCGAACACATCGCACAGGCTCGCGTCCCATTGACCCGTTTCCAGGTCCATCAGCGAGGTCCGTGAGGCTGTCGTGATGTCGGTGGCAAAGTGGCCCGTCAGGCGATCAAGAAAGAACGCATCTGTGTTGCCCAACCGCAGATTTCCTGTGGCCAGGTGCTCCTTGGCGTGTGCGGCATTCCGGACAATCCAGGCGAGTTTTGACGCGGAAAAATAAGAGTTAAGTGGCAACCCGGTTTTGGTGGAAATCTCGGATTCCAGGCCATCAGACTTTAGGTTATTGATCGATTTGCGGGTTCGGTCATCCTGCCATACGATGACAGGTGTCAGGGCCTCCTTGGTGTCCGCGCGCCAGGCCAGACAACTTTCCCCCTGATTATCAATGCCGATGGCTGACACGTCACCACCTGCCTCAATACACGACCATATGTTGGTCATCAGTTCTTCAGGATCGTGTTCTACCCATCCCGGTTGCGGATAGAATTGTTTGTGTTCCAACATGGCCACAGTACGCGTTTGGCCGTGGACATCCGTAACCATGCCGGTGGTGCCGGTGGTGCCTTGATCAATTGCGAGTACTGATGTGGCCAAGTAGCGCGTCCTTTTGGTCCTTCTAACCCCGGCGTATCGCAACAATACGTGTGGTTTCGGACAGACGCAATTCAGTAAACCCTATACAAACAAAACGGCCCGCCGAGGGTGTGCGGGCCGTTTGATACAGATGTTCGTCCGAGTAGGACGGAGCTGAATCACCGGTTATGGTAGTTCGGCATTGCCAGGATTAGACCAGACGAACGCCTGCTTCAGCCGGAATGCGAATGGTGTTGGAGCGAGCATTGGCGGTGTTAAATCCCATGTCAGCCAACAGGTGCGCATCAAGTTTGGCCAGTTCGCTGGCAGCCGATGGAGCAACGATGTTCTTGAAGAGGGTTACGAATTTCATGACTAGGGTCCTTTGCGACCAAAAGGTTGAATGTATTTCCGTCGAGGCTATTTCTGTGTACCGTGACGTGTTGAGTTTTTTGTACCCTATATCGGTTGAATCCACTAATGCTGAGATCACATTTCAGATATGCAGAAACTACATGGCTGGTTGCCAGATTCTTAACGGCGGGCCCCCCTTGAATATGGAATCTCAGCGACAAAAAACTCACGAGCACCTTGCCCGTATACAATGTTATGTACGTGGCACATGGGCGCGCTTCCGACAGTTGCCAGTCATTTCCCAAGCTCTGGCAGGTGTTGCTATTGTTGGTGTATGTCTGCTACTCGCGGCAGTCGGTTATCGTGTCTACGAACACAACGCCACAGGGGGAATCGGTTTCTATTACGCAAAAAACCTGATTTTGGATGACACAATGCCGGTGGAGTCCAAGAAAAAGGCGTTTTTTGATTTCATGAGGCCGATTGCGCATGCTGAAAATGCTCGAGTCCTGTCGCTTCGTGCTAGAATTCAGGACGCACAATTTTCCGGGCGCAACCCGAACTGGTTGCGTGATGTGGGGCTCGAATATGGCGTCGAGTGGACCGGTAACGAATGGAATGCCCTGTTAGAGCGCGTCGATACCGTTCCCTTACCACTCATACTTGTTCAAAGCGCAAACGAATCCAGTTGGGCGCAGTCGCGATTTGCCAAATCGGGAAACAATATGTTCGGTCAGTGGTGTTTTGTAGCAGGGTGCGGCATG
>JAJFID010000043.1 GCA_021775325.1 Rhodospirillales bacterium | reverse complement strand
ATTGCCAGCATATCAGCCAGTTTTGCTACAGATTTCGCCCCGAAGACCAGCGTCATATCGCCAAATCGGGGATTTCCACCTAGATCGGATATTTTGCCAACAGCAGAAATATTTGCACCTGCGAGGTCCTTGACGCTGGCGTTGTTGATCGTCAGGTCGCCACTGAAGAGTGTGCCGTTCAGGTCAATATCCGCAATGGATACGCCTTGGTGAATGACTTCACCGACCTTGACGTGAAGGTTGGCGTCAAAACTTGTCAACGCGGACAAGGCGCTCAACGGATCGCTTTGATTTGCGGTATCTGTGGTGCCTGTGGCCGTTTCGGTTGATTGGGCGTCGCTCTCTGAGGTCGATTGGTTGTTTTCGGTGCTTGTTGGCGTTGGCAGATAGGCGTCCAGATCGATACGGTCCAATACTAAGCTGGCACCGAACGCCAGACGTTTTCGCAGTGCCAGTGTCAGACCACCCGCCAAATTTGAATGGTCAAAGGCAGCCTTAATGTTGGATATCCGCACGTCTTCCTGCGTCGCGCGAATGGTGGCGCTTGCCTGAACATGACGTAACCGTCCGTTCGGTATTTGTGAAACGTCCACGTCCAGCCAGCGTGCCAGTCCGCGCGTGTCACCAATACCGATCTCGCTTTCGCCATCAAAGACGATCTCGCCGTCCTGCACATTGGCAAACCCGAAAAGCGCAATCTCGCCGGCACCGGGAAATTGTGCAGAAAACTGACTGATGGTCACTTCGCCGTTTGCGAGTTCGGTATTCAGCCGGACCGGACCGGCCTTTTCACCCCGGTAGGTAATCGCATCCACTACAAGCGTCACAGCGCCGGCCAGATTCTCAGGAATGATAATTCCGCCACTATCAATCATGCCGGCACTGGCTTCCGGTTCGCTTTGATCGTTACTGAGTTGAGTGTCCGCTTCCAGCTCTGTATTTCCGGGAGTCAATGGTGCCAGGGCCAGCAGCTTGTCCACATTCACGTGCTGGACAGCAAGGTCAACGTTTGCAGACATAATGTCCGCCAGTTCGGCCAGAACAGTCCCTTTCAGAGCCGTATCACCAAGCTTGATTTCAAGTGCAGGCAGATCAATGACGGTCGCTGTCGCATTGACATCACTTGCCAGTGAAAATTGCTGGTTGGCCACACCCGGAAGATTTTCAATGCCGGTCAATGCGAACAACAAGGCCGCCAGAGAAGTGCCTTCTGATTTGATCGCACCAGAAAACCGGGGGTCTTCGGCAAGATTGAAAACGTTACCGGCGATCTGGAACTCTGCGTCGGCAACATCCGAACGGATTATTGCATTGACGGGAACCGTGCGACCCTGGAACACACCATCAATACCAACTTCATAGGAAATGGGTATGTGACGAACGACCAGTGTGCCGATGCTTTCAAATGGCCCCTGCAACGACGCAGCCTTGAATGAGGCATTCAGGTTCTCAATGCGTTCGTCAATGCCGGACGCCACATCCCGGTAAATGATTGTCGCATTGATCAGTTCCACATTATCCAGTTGTACGCTCGCGCCACTGGTTGATGTGGGTTGATCTGCCGTATTCAGGTCAACACTTGTGGACGTAGTACCATTGGGGGGTTCATTAATCTGAATATCCCAATTGGCTTGCCCGTCAGGCAGGACCTCCAGAAGCACAACCGGGTCAACGACCCTGACTTTTTGTACCTGGATTTTGCCACCAAGAAGTGGCCCAAGGGCGACCCGGACCTCCAGTGAGTTCAGGGAGATCATCTCGGGACTGTCTGAATCTGGTGCGTTGGCAAAACTGACACGATTGACGATCACGGCAGGTGCCGGAAGTATGGTCATCTCAATGTTGCCGTCGATCGTCAACTGACGGCCGGTGAGTGCTTCAACCTGGCTGGTGATATCGTGCTTGTACGCATTCCAGTCAATGAATCCCGGAATGATGAGCACGGCGGCGATGCACAATGCGACTAGCGTTACGACGCCGATCAGTACCTTGCGCACTGACAATTCTCCCTGTCTTCAAAGAAGGCTCTGGTTACTTAGTCAATTAGGATAACACGAAAATCATTCACGTTGGTATAGGTAGGACCGGACACCACGAGATCGCCGATTTCTTCAAAAAAACCGTAGGAATCATTGTTCTCCAGGGCCAATTCAGGCGATTGGCCGGCTGCGGCAGCGCGGGAAAGCGTATCCGGCGTAATCAGGGCACCGGCATTGTTTTCGGTGCCGTCAATGCCATCAGTATCACAAGCCATGGCGTAAATTCCCTCTGCGCCAGCCAGGGACTGGGCCATGGCCAGCATGTATTCGCTGTTGCGTCCGCCGCGTCCTTGGCCACGCACAATGACGGTGGTTTCACCCCCCGAAATAACAGCGCAGGGTGCGGTAACGGGCTGGCCTGTCTGTTTGATCTTCAGCGCCAGCTCAGCGTGATCGCGGGCAACCTGTTTGGCCTCACCTTCCAGATCATCGCCTAGCATCAGCGTGGCATATCCGGCTTCCTGAGCAATTACCTGCGCGGCTTCCAGACTGGCTTTCGGTAGCGCCACGAGTTCAGTGACGTTTCGGGCCAGGCGGACATCACCGGTTTTAGGTGTTTCATCGGCCTCCACTGCCAATACCTGACGAACACTGTCCGGCAGTACAATGCCATATTTTTCAAGAATGGCTCTGGCGTCGCCATAGGTCGTATCGTCTGCCACAGTTGGGCCCGACGCGATGACCGACGGATCATCTCCCGGCACATCTGAAATCAGCAGCGAGACAACTTTGGCCGGATAGGCGGCAATGGCCAGCCGGCCACCTTTAATGCCGGACAGATGCTTGCGCACACAGTTCATCTCACTGATGGTTGCGCCGGATTTGAGCAGAGCGTCATTAATCGTCTGTTTGTCTGCGAGTGTCATGCCTTCTGCAGGCATGGTCAGTAACGCTGAGCCGCCACCGGATATGAGGCACAACATGACGTCATTTTCACCGAGGCCACGGGCAATGTCCATGATGCGCGCAGCCGCGTCCAGTCCCGCCGCATCGGGAACCGGATGCGCGGCTTCAACAATCTCGATCTGCTGACATTCCATGCCGTAATCATACCGGGTGACGACAAGGCCTTCGAGAGGGCCATTCCAGTTGTCTTCTACGGCTTTTGCCATAGCGGCGGATGCTTTTCCGGCACCGACAACCACAAACCGTCCGCCCTCCTGTGGTTCAGGCAAATATGGCGGCACACACGTGCGTGGCATGGCGGCTTCAACTGCCGCTTCAAACATCTTGTTGAGCAGGGAAACTGGTGCGTTGCGACCGTCAGACATGAAATTTTCCGGGCTGGTGATTAAATCGTGCGGCATTTGCCTAAATGACGGGCGTAAAGTCAATGCAGTATGCGAACACAGACTAGTTACCCGGTAATATTTTACCCGGATTCATGATTCCATGAGGATCGAGAGCGTCTTTGACGGCGCGCATAACGGAAACGGCGTCACCATGTTCGGCGGTCAGGAACCCGGTTTTGCCGTATCCGATGCCGTGTTCACCCGTACAGGTCCCTTCCATGGCCAGCGCTCTTAACACGAGCCGCTCGTTTAATTCGGTTGCCCGTCTGACTTCGTCGGCGTCGTCAGGATCGATGACCATGCACAAATGAAAATTCCCATCACCCACGTGACCGACAATGGGTGCCAAAATGCCTGTTTCCTGAATATCTTTCTGGGTTTCCAGAATGCTTTCGGCCAGTCTCGAAATCGGTACGCACACGTCTGTTACCATTCCGCCAGCCCCCGGTCGTAATGCGAGGCACGCATAGTAGGCGTCGTGGCGGGCCTGCCACAGGCGGGAACGGTCTTCTTCCCGTGTGGCCCACTGGAAATCTCCGCCGCCATTGCTGACTGCCAGTTCGTGAACTGTTTCGGTCTGTTCCTGTACGCCGTTTTCGGAACCATGAAACTCGAAAAATAGGGTCGGTGCCAACGGGTAATCCAGATTGGAGTACTTGTTGATGGCATCCATCTGCACTTCGTCCAGCAGTTCGATCCGGGCAATGGGGACACCGCACTGGATGGTTTCGATGACCGTGTTGACAGCGCCTTCCATGGTGTCAAATGAACACACCGCCGAAGAAATGGCTTCGGGGATACCATGCAGGCGCAGGGTTATTTCGGTGATAACGCCTAGTGTTCCTTCCGAACCCACGAACAGGCGGGTCAGATCATAGCCGGCGGCAGACTTGCGCGACCGGCTGCTGGTCCGCACAATCCGGCCATCCGCCAGGACTACCGTCATCGACAGGACATTCTCGCGCATTGTGCCGTAGCGCACCGCATTGGTCCCGGAAGCCCGCGTTGCGGTCATGCCGCCGATGCTGGCATCGGCACCGGGATCAATGGGGAAAAACAACCCTGTGTCGCGCAGATAGGTATTGAGCTGTTTACGCGTAACACCGGGTTGAACACGCACGTCCATGTCGGCCTGATTGACGGTGACGACCTGATCCATGTGGGTGACATCAATGCAGACACCGCCGCGGAGGGCGGCCACATGACCTTCCAGCGATGTGCCGGTACCAAACGGTATGACGGGGACGCGATGTTTTGCACACAATGAGACGATGTCGCTGATTTCCTCCGTGCTTTCAGCAAACACCACCGCGTCGGGCGGCATTGCGGCATGATAGCTCTGATCGCGACCGTGATGTTCGCGCACAGAGTCGGCCCGGGAGACCCGGTCTCCGACAATATCCCCAAGCGCGCCGATGAATGCGTCGTCAACGGCATGATTTATGGATGGCAGAGCCATCGTTGTATCCCTGACATTGGAGGCACGGAGTTAGAATTTTTCGACCGACGGTCGCAAGTCCAGTTCCAGCGTCCATGCGTTTGCAGGTTGATGGTGCAACATCAGATAGTTCATTGCAATGGCGTCAGGGTGCAGCAGAGCATCTTCGTTTCCGTCCTTTTCGCCGGCACTGTGTTTTTCGCCAAGAATAATGCCATCAATAATGACGTGACCTACATGAACACCCCTGGGGCCAAGTTCACGAGCCATGCTTTGCGCCAGTGCCCGCAGGGCAAACTTGGGCACGGCCAGATTATGGAACATGGCACCACCGCGCAGTGCCGCCGTGGCGCCGGTGAACAGAATCGTGCCGCCATCATTCGAGACCATGCGGGATGCGGCGGCTTTCGCCACGTGAAACCCGCCCAGACAGCCGACCCGCCAACAGTTCTCGAACTCTTCCGACGATGTATCTAGAATACTGTTGCGCACAAAGGCACCGGCATTGTAAATGGCGACGCTAGGTGATCCTAGGTCCCCATCGATCTGTTCAAACAGGCGGTTGACCGCATCGTCGTCTGTGGCATCGCATCCGTAAGCAATGGCTTCACCGCCACCACTGCGGACTTCGTCGATCAGACTCGTCAGTTTCTCCGGATTGCGGGCGCAGGCCGCAACCCGCAGACCGGCCTTGGCAAACACCCGGATCAGTGATGTGCCGAGGCCCGGGCCAACGCCCACAACAACGGCGGTTTCCGTTTGCGCCATGACAGTGTCCTTTCAGAAAATTGTCAGATTTCACTTTCACCAATCATTGATTTCAGCATATCGATACGCTGCTGGATAGAGGCCAGGAAGGGATTTACGGCGACGGCCTCTTCAAATGCCCGCAGCGCGTCCGGGTAGTCGCCCGTGGCGCTATACAGAAGCCCGCGCCCCGACAGGGCACCAAAATGCCGTGGTTCCAGATTCAGGGTTACTTCCACATCCTCCAGCGACTCCGGTACCTGGCCCATGAGGTAATAAACTGTCGCCCGCTTGTTCCATCCTTCGGCAAAAGCCGGGTTGGATTCAACAATCGAATTGAACACGCCCAGCGCCGTGCCCAGATCATTCCGGGACATGGCGTCAATACCCAGCGCCATGCGATCATTGACGCCGGGGTCTTTGTGTTCAATCCAGATTTGCCAGATCTGTTCGACATAACCGGCTGCCTCGCTGGTGGAGCCGGTGGTTTGCAGATTGCCGAACAGTGTATCCAGGCGTGGATCGTTCTGATCAGCCCGGGCACTGAGCAATGTTGCGGCCCCTGACATGACCAGAATAACCAGTATAAATAAAAGTCGTCGCATCATGGTTACAGGATAGGTAACCTTTACGCCCAGGCCAACTATCATTGCTGTTTTTTTCTACACAATTACGCGAGGTTCACGTCCGGAATGAGTGAAAACAAAGAGCAGAGTGACGGCAATATCATGGCACCGCGTTCAAGTGCCGACGTTCCCATATCGGATTTCAGTCACCTGTACAGTCAGCCTGACCCGCGCGCGTACTACCAGTCTCTGGGTGCACTGGACTACAGGACACCGGATCATGTTCAACAACTGGCCCGGTGGTGCCTGACACGACAAAATAACCCGGACACCACCCCTTGGGTCATCGATGTTGGTTGCGGATATGGGGTGAATGGGGCGGGGCTGCTGTGCCAAATGCCTGTTCACGAACTGATGGATCGATACTGTTCCGAAGACATGGCGGCGATGTCATCCAGTTCAGTCATAAGCCAGGACGCCAGTCTTTTTTCTGATCGGAGATCGAAAACCTGCCGGATAGCCGGACTGGACGTATCTCGCGCCTCGCTTGATTACGGGTTGCGGGTGGGCCTGCTTGATGCCGCATTTGACGACGATCTGACGCAGATCAAACCCTCTGATGAACTCGCAAGAATCGCACGCAACAGCGCCCTGATTATTGAGAGCGGCGTGCCGATCTTTATCGCGCCCTATGTGATTGACGCTCTTTTGTCGGCAACTGACGGAACCAGCCAACCGTGGATCATCACTGCTCCTCCACGCTATACCAACGTCGCGGTTTATAACGAGGTTTTGGCGCAGCATGGTTATGTAATGGAGCAGGCAACAGACACACCATTACCACATCGATGTTTCGAGTCGACCGAGGAAGGTGAACGCATCATCGCCCAGCAAACGGAAATGGGTCTGGATTGCACGATCGAAAAAGAATCGGGTTACATACATTCGAACCTGTATCTGGCCCGCCCTCAATCGGCCAAAAGCCAGCCCGTGGATTTCACTCCTGTTGTTGGGCCAGTTGTCCGGGCCTTGGGCCGCCCGTAGCCCAGTCCAGCAGCTCGACTGTATGAACCACCGGCAGATCACCATACATGCCGATCTGCATCTGGCACCCGATATTGCCTGCAGCAATCACATCGGCCCCCGTTTGTGCCAGATGGCTCGCTTTGCGGCGTCCCAACTGTTCCGCCATTTCCGGTTGCGTCAGATTGTACGTGCCGGCGGAACCACAACACAGATGGCCTTCGGCGGGCTCAACAGTCGAAAATCCGGCCTGACCCAGTAACGTCTTGGGCAGGGTCGTGATTTTCTGACCATGCTGCATGGAGCACGCGGAATGATATGCGACGCGCAGGGCCGGGACTTTGGTTGTGCCTGCCAGACCCAGATCACTCATAATCTCCGTAATGTCCTGACACAGGGATGAGATACGGGCCGCCCGATGGGACCATTCGGGATCATCCTTAAACATGTGGCCATAGTCTTTCAGTGTGGTTCCACAGCCCGACGCGTTGATGACGACGGCATCCAGATCTTCGACCCCTTCCCAGGCAGCGATGTTGCGCCGGGCAGCGGCGTGTGACCCCGCAGCCTTGCCCATATGATGTTCCAGTGCACCGCAACACCCGGCACCTTTGGCAACTACGACGTCGCAGCCATGGCGTGTCAGAATGCGGACCGTGGCTTCATTGATTGAAGGCAACAGGACCTGTTGCGCACAACCTGTCATCAGGGCAACACGCTTGCGCCGGGTTCCCTGAGCCGGGAACACCTGCACCCCATCCACGGGCGACGGTCCTTTAATAGTCGTTGGTGCAAGCGACAGCATGTTTCTGAGTTGGCCGGGCAGCAGTTTTCGAATTGGCCGAACGAACCATGCACCCGCCAGTGCCAGCCGGAACAATGAGGGTCTTGGAATGACCAGCGCCAGAAGCGCTCTGAACATTCTGTCGGCCAGCGGGCGGTCCACGCGGGCTTCAATGCGCTCGCGTGCCAGATCAACCAGATGCATGTAGTCCACCCCAGAGGGGCATGTTGTTGTACAGGACAGGCACGACAGGCAGCGGTCCACGTGTTTCACCACATCCTTTGACGGTGCGGTGTCATTTTCCAGCATATCCTTGATCAGGTAAATGCGTCCACGTGGGCTATCCAGTTCATCACCGCGCAACACATAGGTGGGACAGGTCGCCGTACAGAAACCGCAATGCACGCAACGCCGCAGAATGTCGTCGGCTTCGCGGATTGTCGGGTCTTGCAATTGCGCGGCTGAGAAATTTGTCTGCATGAAGTCGACCCGATCAGGCGGCATCTGTTGGATAAAGCCGCCCGGGATTTAGAATCCCGTGCGGGTCGAAAGCTGATTTAACCCGGCGCGATAACGCAGCCAGAGAAGGTGACGGGGGATGGAAGGCGGGAACGGTTGTCCGGATAGAGTCTGATGCACGGATCAGGGTCGCGTGCCCATCTTGTTCATCGAGTGCCGCACGAACTATTTTATGGCGGCTGTCAGGCAACGCCAACCAGATCAAACCGCCGCCCCAGTCGAACAAAGCCTCTGCGCCGCATTCCCGAGTGATGGCAGCGGCGATATGGGCACCACGGGATGGCGGAACGGACAATCGCCAGATCGTCGTATCGGGTGGCGTTGTACGCCAGAACGACGCGTCCCGGACCTCGGCCCAAAACCGGGCACTGCGCTGGGAATGCAATTCTTCCAGTTCACCAAACGGTGCCAGTAGTTTTCGCAAGGAGGCGCATCTGGTTTCCACAGATGCGCCGGGGCCTTCAACACGAACAGCCGTTACGGCCGCGCCCGATCCAGCAACCAGGTCAACGCCGGACCGTGCGGCAACGGATTGAGGCAGATGTGCCGCAGCGGATACTTCATGCGGGCTGTTTACAGCCGCGCGCATGGCGGCAATCGCAACTGGTTCATCGAGCCCCTGAACCAACACAGTACGGGATTTTTCCGGAACGGGCAGAACCTTGATGGTCACTTCGCTCATGACAGCGAGCGTACCCATGGACCCGGCCATGAGTTTCGAGAGATCAAATCCGGTTACGTTTTTCATGACCTTGCCGCCGGATTTGAACAACTCGGCCCGGCCACTGATAGCCCGAAAACCCAACACATGGTCGCGTACACCACCTTGCCGGATACGGCGCGGGCCTGCAAAGCCTGCAGCGATCATGCCACCGACAGTGCCGTCCGCTTCATTCGATGGTTCTTTACCATTGAGAATCACGCTCAGATCAACAGGCTCAAAAGCCATGGACTGGTTGTGTTCAGACAGGGCGGATTGAATTTCGTGTAGTGGCGTGCCCGCTTTCGCCGTCAGAACAAGCTCTGACGGCTCGTAGCTCAGTATTCCCGATAAAGCCGACATATCCAGACCTTGCTCGACGGAAACGGCCTGGCCGAGTGATGACTTGCTGCCCAGCCCGAATACATTTAACGGAATCTTGCGGGACAAGGCCCAATTCACGGCATCCAGCAGTTGATCTTCATTTTCGGGGCGCAGCGTCTGTGGCATGGGTGATCCTAGAACCGGGGCAGGTCAGGGAATGGTAGTTCACCATTGTGAACATGCATTTTGCCTAGTTCCGCACACCTATGCAGTGTCGGATACACCTTGCCGGGATTGAGTAACTGGTCCGGATCAAACGCACACTTGAGGCGTTGCTGTTGTTTCATATCGTCTTCAGAGAACATTTCACCCATGAGGTCGCGCTTTTCCACACCGACGCCGTGCTCACCGGTCAGGACACCGCCGACGGCGACACAAAGTTTGAGAATTTCTGCGCCGAAAGCTTCGGCTCTTTCCAGCTCATCTGCCACATTGGCATCAAACAGGATCAGTGGATGCAAGTTGCCGTCGCCAGCATGAAACACATTGGCACACCGCAAGCCGTACTCGGCGGACATTTGACTCAGTCGCCTGAGCACATAGGAGAGTTGTGATCGTGGAATGGTGCCATCCATGCAAATGTAGTCAGGCGAGATGCGACCCACAGCCGGAAAGGCATTTTTACGTCCTGCCCAGAACGTCAGACGCTCATCTTCCGTTGTAGACGCCCGGCTGTATGTAGCACCGCAGCCGGATGCGATGTGTTCAACCTGGTCAATCAGCAAGTCCACTTCAACTTGTGGACCATCCAGTTCCACAATCAGCAATGCCGCCACATCCAGTGGATATCCGGCATGAACAAAGTCCTCGGTCGCATGGATGGCATGTTTATCCATCATTTCAAGGCCGCCCGGAATAATGCCATGATCGATAATGCCGCCAACGCAATCTCCGGCCTGTTCGCTGGAACCGAAGCCCAGTAACAGGGCACGTGCAGTCGCCGGTTTCTGCAGGATGCGGACCGTCACCTCCGTAATTACACCGAGCAGGCCTTCGGAGCCGGTCACGACTCCCAACAGATCGTATCCACCGGCTTCCAGATGGCGTCCGCCAAGACGAATAATCTCGCCGTCCATCATCACAATCTCAACCCCCAGTACATTGTTGGTGGTCAGGCCATACTTGAGGCAGTGTACGCCGCCGGAGTTCTCCGCCACATTGCCGCCAATGGAACACGCGATCTGGCTGGATGGATCGGGCGCATAGTAAAATCCTTCGTGCGCAACGGCATCGGAGATCCCCAGATTGGTCACACCGGGTTGGGCTACAACGCAGCGATTGCTGAAATCAATTTCCTTGATCTGATTGAACTTGCCCAGCCCGAGCGTTACGCCATCGGCCAGCGGCAGAGCACCCCCGGACAGCCCGGTGCCTGCGCCCCGTGGAACAACCTTGATACCGTTTGCATGACAGTACTTCAGGATGTCCGATACCTGCGCTGTTGTCTCCGGCAGCACAACCACCATGGGGCGCTGCCGGTAAGCGGACAAGCCGTCACTTTCATAGGCGCTCAGCTCGTTCTGTTCAGCAATGACCCCCTCGCCGGGAACGATGTCGCGTAGAGCCAGAACGATCTCGTCGCGCCGGGCGATCACATCAGCATCGGGTTCTGGCATAATCATCTGGACAACCTTTCTTCTGAACCTGAACCCTATACCGTCGACAGACACTTATCCAGATACTGTCCACCAGTGATGGAACGCAAACAAGGACCTAGCAGCAACAGAGATGTGTTGTTAGCATGGCAGCATAAACGAGATCGTGCTCTTTGGGCGAACGCCCCTGAACTTGGTTGTATTTGTCGTGTTTAATCTCCATTTAACACAGACAGGTTTCTTGGCAGTGGATAGAAAGTGCATTTGGTATGTCGGATAAGGACGCCGAGGGGACCCAGGCAACAGAAACCCTGGATGCTGACGATCAAAGCTATCGGGCGCTGTTCGACAATGCCAATGCCGGAATTGGACGGTCGCGCCTGAGTGACGGGAAACTGGTGATCGCGAACCGGACGCTTGCTGAAATGTTCGGATATCCATCAGTTGACGAGTTCATCGCGGAATTTTCTTTTGCTGAACATTACGAGGACCCGGCGCAGCGCCTTCAGGCAATTTCTAAACTGAAACATGACCCGGATCTGAAGTACGAGTTATCGCTACACAAACCAGACGGATCACCGATCACTGTACAATCGGCGGGGCGCCTGCATGATGATGGTGAGCATCTTGATTTTGTCATTGTCGATATCACAGAGCGCAAAAAGGCAGAAGATGCCCTGCGTAAAAGCGAAAGCCGCTTTCGTGCCCTGGCAACGGTTTCTCCTGTCGGAATTTTCCATGCTGACACCGAAGGCAAAGTTACCTACCTGAATGAAAAGTGGTGCGAGATTGGCGACATGTCCCTTGAAGAAGGGCTTGGTGATGGTTGGAAAAATGCGCTGCACCCCGACGAAAGGGAACTGATAAGCGCCGGTTGGGATGCATACGCACGTGAAGGTTCGGTCTATCAGTACGAACAGCGCTATCAGCGGAAAGATGGCAGTACGACGCATTGTTTTGTGCAGGCCATAGGTGAATTTGATGAGAGTGGAGAACAGCGGGGGTACGTGGGAACTGTTACGGATATTACCCGGCAAAAGAAAGCTGAGGCTGCGCTGGTTGAAAGCGAAACACGGTATCGCAACGCAGCGTCCATGGCGAAAATGGGCCATTGGGTGTGGGATGAGATAGAGAATAAATGTGCTTTTTGCTCCGAAGGCACGGCACAAATTCATGGCATGAATGTCGCAGAGTATCTCGAATTCACAAACTCCAGTGAGCGAAATGACTCATGGGCGCATCCTGACGACCGCGAACGATTTACCCGCACAATGCGTGATATAGCGGAACAGGGACAACCCTACGATATTGAATACAAAATTGTCGCGCGAGGCGGGCAGGTTCGACATATACGCGAGATCGGTGAACCGGAGTTCGATCAGCAAGGTGTACTGGTCCGAACAACCGGGATGGTGCAGGACATCACGGAAATAAAAGAGGCGGAATTAGCTCTGGTCGAGGGTGAAAAACGCCATCAAAAAGCGGCTGCGCTGGCGAAAATGGGTTACTGGGTGTGGGATGAAATCGAGGATACATGCATATACTGTTCCGAAGAAACCGCAAAAATGCATGCTGTATCCGTTGAGGAGTTTGTCGAGTTCACCAACAGTAATGAACGGGATTCGGAGTGGGTACACCCGGATGATCGGGATCACTACTACCGGACCATGATTGAAACGAAGGAACGGGCGGAGTCATTTGATCTGGAGTATCGGATTGTCGCGCGGGACGGTGTGGTGCGCCACGTGCGGGAAATCGGTGAGCCGGAATTTGATTCAAACGGTGTCATGATCCGATCCAACGGCATGATCCAGGATATATCTGATCTCAAAGAGGCAGAAACAGCTGCACGCCAGGCCATGATCGATGCCCAGGATGCCAATCGGGCCAAATCAAACTTCCTGTCCACCATGAGCCACGAGATCAGAACGCCGTTGAACGGTGTGCTGGGTTTGGCCCAGCTATTGACCAACACCGATCTCGACAAGGATCAACGAAAAAAAGTTGAGACCATCCTGTCATCCGGCCATTCCCTGCTGGCGATTCTCAATGATGTTCTGGATATGAGCAGGATTGAAGCTGGTGGGCTGGATCTGGAAAACACGGCGTTTAATCTGCGAGATTTGATTGCCACCATCGCAACACCCTTCCAGAGTCTCGCCGATGACAAGGGTATCAAGTTGATCACAATCAACCAGTTTGATTCCGACGGAATTATCAAAGGCGATCCTGTGCGGTTGCGACAGATCATCTGGAATCTGCTGAGCAATGCCATAAAATTTACGGCTACAGGGGAAGTCAATCTTACTGTGACCGTGGTTAGCGAAACCAGTACACGGGTTCTGGTTGCCAGGGATCATGTTATTCGGGTGTCAGTTACAGATACAGGTTCCGGAATCTCGCCTGACAGACTCAGTGCGATCTTTGATGCGTTCTCTCAGGAAGACAGTTCGATCACACGAAAGTTTGGTGGAACCGGTCTCGGCCTGTCGATCGTTCGGCAACTGACCGAAATGATAGGGGGCACGATAGAAGTTGAAAGTGAGGTCGGTCAGGGTACCCGGTTCGATGTTTATCTACCCTTCGACAAAGCATCGGACACCGAGGTCGAAAATATGATCTTGCGGCGTTTACATGAGGAAATAGAAACAGTTTCTTCGTTGAAGGTGTTGGTGGCGGAAGACAACGACGTCAATGCTATGATTGCGCGTGCTTTCCTTGAAAAGTTTGGGCATCACGTCCGTCTCGCGGAAAACGGCAGAATCGCTGTCGAAATTGCACGGGAAAACTGGGCCGACCTGATCCTCATGGATGTTCACATGCCGGAAATGGACGGCATTGAGGCGACAAGGATAATCCGTTCAACAGATTCTGGCTCTATGTTGCCAATCATTGGATTGACGGCTGAAGCGTTCGCGGAACGACATGCCCAGTTTATCGAAGCAGGCATGGACAATGTCCTGACCAAACCATTCACGGAACAGCAACTTGCTATGGTTTTGGTACCATATGGCCAGAGTATGGATCCCATTCGAAGCAAGCAGGAGGTTGCAAACGGGACAGTCGTTGTGGAGGAAACGTCGGATGAATCAGGCGGACAGGGTTCTCCATCGGAACCTGTCGGTGACGATGACGCACTCTTGGCGTTCAGCGAGAAGATTGATGCCGAAACGCTGTCAAATCTCCTGGGCAAGGCACAATTGACGCTTGAAAAACGCATGAGCGATATACGGCTTGGCCTGGACACGTCAAATTCGGATCTTATCTACGAGGCGGCACACTCTATCAAGGGTTCGAGTGGATCACTGTTTGCAAGACGTATATCGGCACTGGCGGAAGTTGTCGAAACCAAGTCATCCGAACTGGAGGATCTGCGCAGCATGATGCCGGTCATGGAGCAGACGGCACAGGAAACCATTAGCTGGTGGCGAAGCAAAATGACATGATTGAAATTCGCGAGTATACTTGTTTCAGCATCCATCCTCTCAGGTTCTTTGTGAAAACAACGAACGGTGTGGGTGCCGGGGAAGGGAGTGACTGAGAGGTTGTCCATGTCAACGCGTAACGATAAATGCCGGGTTTTGATAGCCGATGATGAACCGCGGATAAGAACCTTAATGCGAGCCCTGCTGTCGGGCTTTGACGCGGAGGTTGTTGCCGAGGCCGAGAATGGCCTCGAAGCCGTTCAGGCCTTCGAAGAGTGCGATCCGGATATCACATTTCTGGATATCGATATGCCGGTGAAAGACGGGATCGAAGCGCTGGCGGAAATTATCGAAAAGTCTCCCGTCGCCGCGGTTGTCATGTTGACGGCGAAAAGCGATATGGAAGTCGCCGACTCCTGTGTTGAAGCTGGTGCCAGAGGATATATCAGAAAGGGCGCAACGCCGGGTGCGTTGTCGTTGCTAATCAAAGCTCAACTGGATGCTCTGTCTGCAAACTAATTTTGTAGTCGCGTATTATTTGATCGATCGTAGTTCCTGAAGGGACCGAGGATGACGTCGCCCGAAGATAAGGCCCAAAAGCCCCTTGTGTATGTGGTCGGTGGCTCGCCGGTTCAGAAACAGGAAATCGTACAGAACCTGCAGGTATTCTACCAACTTGAAGTCTTTGACGGAGAGACAGAAATCTCGGAACGTTTATCGACGGCCGTGCCTACGGCAATGATCGTTGACGAGGTTTTACCACCCATGGGGGGCGCTGGATTCGTTGCGAAAGTTCGGAACAAGCAGGAAACAAAAGCTTTACCAGTGGTCTTTACAGCCGAAAGCAAGAATGCCGAGATGATTGCCGAGGCAACATCCTATGATGGGGTTTTCCTGGTTGAACGTCCGTTCAAGCGGGCCACCTTCATAGAAGCCCTATCCAGCAGCGTCAACGCATCTGTCGAAGCCAAATGGGATGACGTGGAGCCAACGCAGAAGGCTGCGCTGAAAAATACACTGAGTTCCTTCAACGCCATCGCTGATCTGATTCAGGAAGGCGAACCCATACCCTATGACAGTGTACGGGACAGTTGTACGCCCCTGATCGAGGCGGTTCAGAACAATAACTTCAAGGATATGCTGGCCGGTGTGTCCGATCATGACAACTACACCTATGTGCATTCACTCAGAGTAGCCACATTCCTCAGCCTGTTTGGCAATGTCCTGGGTATCAGGGGCGATGATCTTATGGTCCTGTCAACCGGGGGACTGCTTCACGATGTGGGGAAAATGCACATCCCCCATGAGGTTCTGAACAAACCCGGCAAACTGACGGAAGATGAATTCGTGGTCATGAAGTCACATGTCAATTGTACAGTGGATTTTTTGGAAGAAACATCTGAGCTACCCAAGGGTGTGCTGATTGTTGCAGGCCAGCACCACGAAAAACTGGATGGAACGGGATACCCCTATGGTCTGGAAGGTGGGAAACTGAACGAACTCGCCCGCATGGCATCGATTATCGATATATTCAGCGCCATCACGGATCGACGTGTCTACAAAGAACCTGTACCACCGGAACAGGCGCTTAAAATCATGGAGAACATGAAAGACCAGCTTGATCAGAACTTTCTGGCTGTATTCCGTGAAATGTTACTGGATGGCGCGACCTATTGAGACCTGGCCCCACCTCAGAACGACAAAACCGCGCCAATGGCGCGGTCATGTACAAATCATATACCCGCAAACGGGCAGATATGATCAGCCCTGGCGTACTTTGAAACGCGGGTTTTTCTTGTTGATGACGTAGACACGGCCCTTGCGGCGAACAACGCGGCAATTGCGATCACGCGTCTTGGCTGATTTCAGCGAATTTCTGACTTTCATTGCACTATTCCTTGGGAAGTAACCCGTTCAGGGCGCGGAACATAGGCGGTGCTCAGGTATCTGTCAACGCCACTTTCCCGAATTTAGCCCCATTTTCGGGCGCATTCAGCCCTGAACCTCAATTAGCGTGGGAATATCACGGCCGTGGGCGGCCTTCAGGGCGTCGGTCAGGGCTGCGGGGCTATCCACTTTCTCCGCCTCACACCCGAATCCTCTGGCAATGGTGAGGAAGTCCGGGGTGTACTCCAGACATCCAATGGGCGCAATCTGGTCGGCAATCATGTAATCCGAGATGGTTTTGTAGCCCTGATTATTCCACAACAGGATCGCGATGCCGACTTTACCCTCCACTGCTGACGCCAGTTCGCCGATGGTGAACAGGATGCCACCATCACCACTGATACAGACGACGGGACGGTCGGGTGCTGCGACCTTGGCACCGATGGCGGCAGGCAGGCCGTAGCCCAGCGTGCCGTAACCTGTGGCTGAGTTGAAATAGGACCGAGGTTTGGGTGCCTCATAAATGTGATTGCCGGAATACACCGGCTGGGTCGAATCGCCGACAATGATGGGATATTCAAATGCAGCGCTGATAGCATCGAGCCAGGGTTTGTGCACCGATGTCCATTCGCCGACTTCAGCTTCGCTTTGCGTGCGGATGGCCTCGGCAATTTTGGCCCCGACATCCATATCATTTTGCACTCCTCGTTCGGCCAGTGCTGAATCCAGGGCGGCCATGGCCAGACCAGCATCGCTGGTTATGGCCAGATCAGCGCGGTAGTTTCGCGCTGTCTGGTCCGGCTCGATATCGATACGAATGAGCTTTCCGGAAAGAGTGAACGCGCCCTTGCGATACACATCATAATCCGTCTCGCCCATCTCGGTGCCGACAGCAAGGATAACGTCGGCCTTTGCCAGATAGTCCCGCATGGGCGCATAAGGTATGTAGGATCCACAGGACAAGGCATGACCCGACGGCAGCACACCCTTGGCGTTGATGGTCAGCGCGGTTGGGGCACCCAGACGTTCCGCAAGGGCCTGTGCTTCAGGCGCACCATCGACCGTACCGCCACCCAGAAAGATCAGTGGTCTTTTGGCACCTGCCAGCCAGTCGGCGGCCTCATTGATAGCAGAAGGCGACGGGCCGGGGCGGGATGCGTAAACAGGGACGCCACGATTGATGCCTTCCGTTGGCAAGGCAAACACGTCAATGGGAATTTCAATGTGAACCGGACGCGGGCGCGCACCGTTGAACACAGCAAAAGCCCGGGCCAGAACACCGGGCAAGTCGGCCGGACGCAGAACAGTCTGGCTGAACGCGGACACACCCGCTACCAGATCACGCTGATTGCGTAACTCGTGCAGATGGCCTTCCTGCAGACCTGCTTCACCGATGGCATTGGTGCTGGAAATGACCAGCATGGGAATGGAATCGCCGTAGGCCTGCCCCATTGCGGTGGTGATGTTTGTCATGCCCGGGCCGGTTATGATCAGACAGACGCCTGGTTTCCCGGTTACACGGGCATACCCATCAGCCATGAACCCGGCACCCTGTTCATGTCGCGGCGTGACATGACGCATATCGGCGCGCTGCAGCCCGCGATAAAGCTCAAGCGTATGAACGCCCGGGATACCAAATACGGTATCGACGCCGTAGGACTCGAGTATCTCCATCAACATTTCGCCGCACGTGGTCATGACATTTTCTCCTGCACATAAGGATCGATCAGACGAAGCCCATATCCCGACATTCGTAAGCTTGCAACAGAATTAGATTGCGGGATGGGCAAATTACATTATTCCAGGTCAAACACCTTGCCCGGGTTTAGAATATTTTTCGGATCAAACGCCCGTTTGATGGCGCGCATCATGTCGATCTCTGCTGGTGTTCGACTGACGTTGAGATAGGCTTTTTTCTCCAGCCCGATACCGTGTTCTGCGGAGATGGAACCACTCAGATCTCGCAGGGGTTCGTAGATGATGTCGTAGACCGGCCCCATATCCTCCTTGGCGACATCGGAGACGGAAAAGTGGATGTTGTTGTCGCCAATATGTCCCATGGTGAACAGTTTTGCGGCGGGGATGGCCCGTTGCAGATTGCTGCGAACGGCCTCCACGTAATCGTCCATGTCGTCCGTATTCAGGCTCACATCAAAACCGTGGGTTACGTCAAACCGTCGTTTTTCCGGCTCGAAGCTTTCCCTGATTTCCCACAACCGTTGCCGTTCTTCCTCTGACTTGGGCAGAATACCATCAACAATCAACTCATCTTCGAATGCCCGGGCCAGCAATTCTTCCATTTCATCGCTATCGGTCCCCGTTGTCCGTTGTGGAATTTCAACGATGACGTAGAACGCAACCGGATCATTGAAGGGGGATTTTATATCTGAAGTCTCGCCGGTATTCAGCTCGAAATAATCCCGCCACATGACCTCATAGGCGATGACGCCACCCGCGACTTCACGGTCAAAGAATCGCAGCAGTGTCACAACAGCGTCCCAGTTGGGTACAGACAGAAATGCCGTGGCGACACCGGGCAAGGCTTCATGCAGCCGAAGGACGGCCCGGGTAATCACACCGAGCGTGCCTTCTGAACCCACAAAAAATTGTTTCAGATCATAGCCCGTATTGTTTTTGATCAGGCCACTCATGCCGTCGAGGACCGTGCCGTCGGCCAGAACGGCCTCCAAACCCAGCACCAGATTGCGCATCATGCCATAACGCACGACACGAACGCCGCCCGCGTTGGTGGCGATGTTACCGCCGATGGTGCACGAGGCGCGAGCCCCCAGATCAAGCGGAAACATGAGGCCGGCATCCGCCGCCCGTTCCTGGACAGTTTGCAGAATGGTGCCGCTTTGTACTGCCATGGTGCGACCGGTCTCGTCCAGACCTTCAATGGCATTCATGCGCTCCATTGAGAGAGCAATTTCGTGGGATTGTGCTTCCTGGCCTTCAACCAGCCCGGTCAACCCGCCGATGGGTATGATCGACTGGCCCGCTTCGTTACAACAGGCAAGCACGGCAGAAACTTCTTCCGTGGTTTTAGGCCGTACCAGAGCCATGGCGTTGAGCGCCGCACCAGTCCACAGGTTGCCGGTTCGTGACGATACCGCGTCACCGGCGACAATCCCCCTGTCGCCAACGATGGCGCGTAACTGTTCGACGATTTCTAACGTCATATCTTCATTCCGTCGTGTCGCTCTGGGTCAAGGTCGTCATGAACCGCGCCATGACTTCAACCTGCGACGATACATTCAGCTTGCCGTATACCCGGCGTCGATGGATGCGCTCTGTTTCAGGCGAGATGGTCAGGACCCGTGCCGCGGATTTGCTGGAATGACCACGCAGTAACAATTGGCAGACCTCGTGCTCACGAGGTGACAGGATGCTGGCACCAAAATCATCCATGGATCGGCGGAAGCGATCATGGTCAGGCGCCTTTTCCTGCATGTCATCCGGGTCAAACGGGCGATCATTCCAGTGGCGACCAACCGCTTCGCGGATGAGTGGTTCGACCATGGTCAGGAGTTTCAACTCGGACTTCTGGAACCGTCTTGAGTGCTCATACCGTCCTGCACATATCCAGATCACCCGGTTGTTATCCAGACGAACGAACTGGAACAGTTCGTCAATCATGCCGGTATGGCCCCAGTAGGAATAGAAATACTTACTGGCTTTCATGTCGCCGGGGAAGATGTCGCGAAGCAGACCAATGCCGGAAAAGTCCGTGTCCTGGGCAGTTCGATAGCCCGGAGCCAGCATGTAGGCACCGCTCAGATAAGGACCAAAGAAGGACGGTCGCTCTTCCTTGCCCATCTGTTCGGCCAGCATGACTGGCGCGCCGCCATGTCCGGCACCCAGGACCAGACTTGAATCCTGTGGAATCAACAATCGCATGGTCCGTACGAGGGCTGCCGGAAACCCGCCTTTGCCCACATACGCGATCAGTCCCGATGCAGATTCAATGGCACTGGCTACATCTGTTGCGCCGGTTTGCACCATAGATACATTCCTTTACGAGCATCATCCCACAGTCTACCGGATTGTGACGCCCGGTAGAATGCACAACATTTCGTACAGAAGATTGGCACCGAGCAAAGCCGTATTGCCGGACGGGTCGTAAGGCGGTGCGATTTCAACCATATCGCCGCCGACAACGTTCAAACCCTGACAACCGCGAATGATTTCGTAACCCTGAATGATCGTCAGACCACCATACTCGGGCGTGCCGGTACCGGGCGCGGCAGAAGGATCAAGGCCATCAATGTCAAAGCTGATGTGAACGGGACGGTCTCCCATCTTTTCACGCACCTGAGCCATGAGTGGTGCCAGCGACTTGTGCCAGCATTCATTGGCGCAGACAACTTCAAAGCCCTGTTCCTTGGGCCAGTCGAAGTCTTCGGCGGCGTAACCGGTTCCCCTGAGACCGATCTGGTAGACATGATTGCAATCGAGTAAACCTTCTTCCACGGCGCGGCGAAATGGGGTGCCATGGGCAATGGGCTCGCCAAACATGTTGTCGTTGATGTCGGCATGGGCATCGATATGGACCATGGCGACGGGCCCATGCTTTTTCTTGAGCGCCCGCAGGATGGGCAGGGCAACCGTGTGATCGCCGCCCAGCGTCAGCGGGATACAGTCATGCGACAGAATGTCGTCATATGCGGCCTCGATTATATCCATGCTCTTCTGGATGTTGAAGGTGTTGATAGCGACGTCACCGATATCGGCAACCTGCAGGGAATCAAACGGTGCTGCGCCGGTCTCCATGTTGTAGGGTCGAAGCAGACAGGACTCAGCGCGGATGGCACGAGGCCCGAACCGTGCGCCTGCCCGGTTCGAGGTTCCGATATCAAACGGGACGCCGACAAAACAGGCATCAAGTCCTTCTGCCGTGGGTTGGGTGGGTAGTCGCATCATCGTCGCGGGACCACCAAATCTGGGCATTTCGTTGCCGCCGAGGGGTTGATTTTTTGTGCTCGACACCGTGTCCTCCTGTGTTTTTGCTAACCCTTCAGTGAAACCGGTCCATTGCCTTGTCGACAATGTGTTCACCAATAGGAATGGCGGACGTTGCCGCCGGTGATGGGGCATTGCATACCAGTATGGTACGCGCCGTTTCTGCAAACAGAAAGTCATGAATCATGGTGCCGTCCCTGTTCACAGCCATTGCCCGAATTCCTGACGGATAGGGTTGGAGGTCGTCCAGTGTAAGCTCAGGGCAATACTTGCGACACCGGTCCAGGTAACCTTGTTTGGATATTGAGTTCTTAAACTCCCGAATGCCGGTTCCCATGTGCTGCTTCATGAGTTTCCAGAAGCCGCCAAACCGCACCATTTCCACAACGTCCTGTGCATTAACGCTGCCCTTGGCGTATCCTTCACGGGAGAAACCAAGCACCGCGTTGGGGCCAACGGTAACGCAGCCCTCTATCACGCGGGTCAGGTGCACGCCCAGAAACGGCAGCGCTGGATCAGGCACAGGGTAGATCAGGTGTTTGACGATATTGTTCTTCTCGGGCGGCAGGCGGTAATACTCACCGCGGAACGGCACCATGGCAAAGTCAGCTTCCACGTCCAGCATATGGGCCAGCCGGTCTGACATCATACCGGCGCAGACAATCAAGTGTCGGGCGCGGATTTCTTCTTGTCCGGCTTGCACCACAACCTCGTCGGCTGTTTCCTGCACGCCGACTACCGCCAGTCCAAGCCTGATCTCGCCGCCCAGTTCCTGAAACTTGTCACCCATGGTTCGGCAGATCGCAGGATAATCGGCAATGCCTGTGGTCTTGGCGAGGATGGCACCCACGCCGGAAATACGCGGTTCGCGTGTTTTAAGTTCGTTCGCTGACAGGAGTTCGAACTCGATGCCGTTTTCCAGACACCGGTCCTCCAGATTTTTCATGCGGGCAAGCTCGTCGGCACTGGTTGCCACGATCAGTTTGCCGCACTGCTCGACGGGGATGTTGTTTTCACGGGAAAAGCGAATGGTTTCCTCGACACCACGACGACAGAAAAGGGCTTTCATGCTGCCCGGCTGATAATACACCCCCGCATGAACAACACCGGAATTATGACCCGTCTGGTGGGCCGAAAGACGGTCCTCCTTTTCAATCACGACGATGGATGCATCCGGCAGGCGCTGAAGAAGTTGCCATGCCGTGGACATGCCAACAATGCCGCCGCCGATGATCGCGTAATCGTAGATCATGCCTTTTCCGGCAGGCCCCCGGCCATGAGCGAGAGATAGTCCAGCATCAGTGTCGCCCCGGCCAGTGCCGTGACCTCACCCACATCATACTGGGGTGCGACCTCAACCAGATCCATACCCTTGAAGTCGATGGTGTCCAGCCCCTGAATAATGGTTCGTGCCTGATAGGTGCTCAGGCCGCCCACAACCGGTGTACCCGTACCCGGCGCAAACGCCGGATCCAGACAGTCGATATCGAACGTCAGATAAGCATGATGATCGCCCACAATGCGTTTGGCTTCCTCGATGGCTTTTTGTGGTCCGTTTGCGTGAACCCAGTTGGCGTCGAGCCACGTCATGCCCTGATGGTCACTATTGCGCGTTCGAATACCAATTTGCACCGAATGCTCGGCATCTATCACACCCTCCTTGATGCCGTGATAGAACATGGTGCCGTGGTCGATACGATTTTCCTCTTCACTCCAGGTATCGGAATGGGCATCGAAATGAACAATTGCAATCGGGCCGAATTTCTTCGCGTACGACCGCAGAATTGGCAGGGTAATGAAATGATCACCCCCCATACAGACGGTCGACGTGCCTGTCGCCAGAATGCGCGTTATGTGGTTCTCGATCTCCTTTGGAATGTCCTGAGGATGACCGTGGTCGAGAGAGCAATCTCCGAAATCCACACATGCCAGACGCGTGAACGGATCGTACTCCCATGGAAAATTTCCACCATCCCACGCCAGATTGGTCGCGGCGGCGCGAATGGCCCGCGGGCCGAACCGCGTTCCCGGCCGATTGGTAACGGCCAGATCATAGGGGATCCCGGTAACGGCAATATCAATGCCTGTCAGATCCTTGGTGTATTTGAGCCGCAGATAACTCAACGCACCGGCATATGTGGCCTCACCTGGCGTGCCGTAGACGGTCTCGCGTTGAAAAGCGTGATCGACTCCCCACATGCCTTTGTCTTCACCAATTTTCGCCATCTATCATCCCCTGTCCGTATAAGCCTTGAGATTCTGTGACTATCATCTAGCACGATGAAACAGAGTCGACCTATACCCCTGATTGTCTATCCTAACTGCGCATGCGGGTGTTGGTCGGGTCATAGGGAACCCGATCCAGGACCCGTGCCGGAATTTTCTGATCCAGTAAACTGACGCACATGTCGGCATCCAGATCGATACCCCGTCGCAGATAGGCCAGGGCCAGGCTTAATCCGACGCGGTGGCCATAACCGCCCGACGTTGTAATGCCCACGACGTCGTCACCCATCATCACGGGGTGAAGTCCGAACACATCCGTATCGGTTGCATCCACCGCCATCAATGCCATCCGCCAGCCGGGTTCCGCCCGATTGCGTTCCTGTATCGCGTCCTTGCCAGTGAACCCCCGGCCTTCCAGTTTAACAAATGGGTGAAGACCGGCCTCAAGCGGCGTTTTCTCGGTAGAAAGATCAAGTCCCCAGGCGCGGTAGCCTTTCTCCAGCCGCAAGGAGTTCATGGCAAAAGCACCGCAAGGCTGGATGCCGTATGACGCGCCGACGTCGAGTAGGGCATCATACAGCTTGGCCTGATCATCGATGTGATGGTGCAGTTCCCATCCCAGTTCCCCCACGTAACTCACGCGAAGCGCCCGAACGTCCATGCCCGCCACCTTGATGTTCTGCGCCGTCAGCCAGGGAAAACCATCGTTCGAAAGATCGGCATCACAAATCGAAGACAATACATCGCGCGCCATTGGACCGGCCAGTGCCAGAATACCGCGCTGTTCCGTTACATCAGTCACGGCGATATCGCCGCTACCCGCCAGCACAGTTTCAAGCAGATCAAGGTCGCGACGGCGCGCGCCTGCTGCACTGACCAGATAAAAATGGTCATACGCCAACCGCGTTACAGTGAATTCAGAATAGATTCCGCCCTGTAGAGTCAACGAGTACGTAAGCGTGATACCACCATCTTTTTGCGCCGGAGAATTTGATCCGAGTCCGTCCAACGCGGCAAATGCATTCTTACCTTTCACGTCAAATTTGGAGAATGCAGATATTTCAAACAGTCCGACCCGTTCCGAAACAGCGCTGCTTTCCTGAGCGACGGCATCAAACCAGTTGGCGCGTTGCCAGCCGAGCTGTTGCTTTGCCTGTTCTCCATCTGATGCAAACCAGTTGGCACGCTCCCAGCCGTAAACAAAGCCAAACTGTGCTCCAAGTGCGGCAAGCCGGTCGTAGCTCGGTGCTTTGATACAGTCGCGTGCCGCTGGCCGTTCTTCGTGGGGGTAGTGTATGGCGAACTGATGCTCAAAACATTCCGTCGCCTTGGCAATTCGGTAATTCCTGTCCGCGAATGCCCCGAACCGCCTGGAATCCACACACAGAACATCCATAGACGGACTGCCGGATACCATCCACTCGGCCAGCAGGCGCCCGGCACCGCCGCCTTCCATAACACCCATGCTTGTGCCAGTCAGAAGCCAGGCATTGCGCAGACCGAATGCGGGCCCGAGCAGGGCGTTGGCATCCGGCGTAAAGGTGATGGGGCCGTTCACCACTGTCTTGATACCCGCTTCGGCCAACGCCGGGATACGCGCCATCGCAAGACCTACAATATCTTCAATCCGGTCCAGATCGGGCGGCAGCAAATCCATGCCGAATTCGGGTGGAACGCCGTCGATGGACCACGGCACGGCAGGGCGTTCGTAAGGACCCAGAATCATGCCGTCTCGTTCCTGCCGGGTATACCAGCTTTCATCCGGATCACGGAAGATCGGCAGTTCTTTTTCCAGCGCATTAACTGCCGCAATGCCTTCGGTGACCAGATACTGGTGCAACATGGGAACTACGGGAAGATCGATGCCCATCATGTCACCGATTTCACGGCACCAGGTGCCCGCACAGTTGACAATCACTTCAGCGCGTATGGTGCCATCCTGTGTCACCACATCCCAACTCCCGTCCGGGCGTTGTGACAGATCCATTACAGGGTTTTGGCGGT
>JAJFID010000420.1 GCA_021775325.1 Rhodospirillales bacterium | reverse complement strand
CCGTCATTACCCGTCGCAACACCTTCTACACCGGCACCAATACCGCTCAATGGTGTCAAATCGGCGATGGTCGCATTACTGCTGCCAACCAGGTCAATAAATTCAAGATTACCCGCAGCGGCAAAATTACCCTCACCCACTGTGCCGAACAGTTGCGCCCCGCTGCCGCCGGTCACATCGCCGGTCTGCAGATCGATATCCAGACCATCGAAGTCTTCGCTGTCAAATTCGGCCCAGTCCGCACCGTCGCCACCATCAATGGTATTGGCACCATTGCCGACAACAAACGTATCGTCGCCCGCACCGCCGCTGAGGGTGTCGTCACCATCATTGTCAAGGATGATATCGTCGCCGGAACCGGCGTTGATGGTGTCGTCGCCGTCTGTACCGGCAATCACAGTATTTTCGGTGGCCGCAGCGTCCTCGAAGGTATTGGCAACCCGGTAGGTATCCAGCGTGCCGTCGTCGTCCGCATCAAATACCAGCGTGGACAGGCTGTTGTTGACGTGGTCTTCAATGACTGTCGTACCGATAACGTTACCGGTACCATCGCCGATCTCGATGCTGAGATTGCCGGTAGAAGCATCAAGGACAGCACCCTCGATTTCGAATGCATCATTGGGTCCGCCGACGTCGGCATATGCCAGATCACCACCGCCGCCGGTACCCAGGAAACCGTCAGTCGTGACCGAACCATCCGTCGGATCAATCAGATAAAGGGTGCCGCTGCTGTCCAGGCCACTGATCAAACCCGTATCCGGATTAACGGCCAGACCGTTGACACCACTGGAGCCCTCCAGGAACAGTTCGCTGGTCCGCGTTGCCGTTGCGGCGTCAAGTTCGAACAGCCCCGGGCCACTAACTGCCGCTGTCTGATACAGCACACCGGTATTCGGATCGAAGGAAATACCACCCGCACCCGACTCGCCAGTGAACCCGACTTCGGTCGCCAGTCCGCTGGTTTCGACAAGCGTATAGAGATAGCCGCTGCTATCCAGAACATAGAGCACATCCGTCGTCGGCTGGATGGCCATATCCTTGATGGACAGGTTACTGGTGCCGTCCGAGACCACGCCAATAGTCGTGAGCAGATCGCCCGTATCGGCGTCAATCGTAACCAGGCTCCTGATGCCTGAATCCTTGTGAATGCCGTAAAGCGTGCCGTCGGTCGCTGTTGCCAGACCGGTAATCTCGCCTGTCACAGTGGGATCGCCAATCAGCATGCCCGCCGGACCCGTCGGATCGACACTGACAAAATGACCATCCGTATCAATAGCGCCCTCACCATCAATGCTGCCAAAGCCCATGGCACCAAACAGGTTGCCACTGTTATCAAAGGCCAGATCACCATCGCCACCGGTGCCCAGAATACCGTTGATGCTGGTGGCACCGGTACTCGGATCAATCAGATAGAGTTTGCCCTGTGAATTCAGGCCATGGATCATGTCCGTGGTCGTATCGTAGGCCAGACCGGTAAGTTGCAGGGTTTCGCCGGTCAGGTCCGTCTGCGTCAGGGGAAGTCCCGTATCCGGGTCAATGGTCCGGATGCTGTAACTGGAACCGGTCCAGCCCGTTGACTTGTACAGCGTGCCCGTATCCGGGTCGAAGGTAATGCCACCGCCGCCGGACTGCCCCGTATGACCCAGCAGGGTCGCCGCACCCGTACCGGCATTAATGGTATAGAGATTGCCGTTGTTGCTGTAGCCATAGAGCGTGTCCGTGCCCGGCTGAACCGCCATGTCGATGATGGTCAGGTTCGTGCCGGTGTCGTTGATGACGCCGATGTCGGCAATCTCTGTGCCGGTTGTCGGATCGATCGTAATCAGGCTCCACTCGTTAAGAACAGTGTCGTGGCGGACGCCATAGGTTATATCGGTGGACGTCACCGCAAGGCTGGTCAGTGCGCCAGTATCCGTTGCATCACCGATAAATGTGCCCGACAGGCCAGTACTGACCACATCAACCAGCGTGCCATCGGTCTCGGTGCTACCACCGCTGCCCATGCCACCCATCAGGGTGCCGTCCGTATCGAACGCCAGATCACCGCCGCCCCCAGTGCCCAGAATGCCGTCAATGGCAACCGTGCCTGCCGTGGGATCGATCTCGTACAGTATGCCACTGCTGTCTATACCGTTGATCAGGCCCGTCGCCGGATCAACAGCAATACCGCCCACGTTGCCGTTGGTGACACCGTCAAGGAAGACTTCATTGGACGCGGAACCGTCCGTCAGGCTGAGTTCCCTCAGTGCCGTGGCACTGAAATTACCCGTCTGATACAGAACACCGGTGTTCGGATCGAAGGAGATACCGCCGCTGCTGGATACGCCTGTATATCCGATCAGCGTCGCTGAGCCGTCAGCCGTGCTGAGCGTGTGCAGATTACCGCTGTTGTCCAGCACATGGAGGATATCCGTGCCGGGCTGGATGGCCATGTCCCTGATAGACAGGTTGTTTGTACCGTCACTGATCACACCAATGGTACTGATCAGGCCGCCCGTCACAGGATCAATGGTTATCAGTGAGGAGACGCCCGAAACCTTGTTAACACCATACACTGTGCCATCGGACGATGCCGCAAGACCGGTCAGGGGACCTGATGCCGTAGGATCGCCAATCAGGGTACCCGCCGGATCCGTGGGCGTGATGCTGACCAGATTGCCCGATGTACCTTCGCCAACGCCACCCGATCCCATGCCGCCAAGCAGGTTGTCATTCTCGTCATAGGCCAGATCACCGCCGCCACCGCTGAGTGCGCCGATGATCGTTGTGTCACCGGTTGCCGGATTGATCTCGTACAGGTTGCCGCTTGAATCCAGACCATTGATCACGCCTGTGGTATCGTTGAACGCCAGCCCGACGACGTTGCCGTTCGTCGTGCCGCTGAGCGAAAGAGAATCGTTTGTCGTGCCGTCCAGCGGATTCAGTTGATAGAGGATGTTGCCGCTGGTCTGATACAGCACGTCGGTATCCGAGAACGTAATGCCCCCGGAACTGGAGTTGCCGGTTGAGCCCACAAGGGTCGCCGCGCCATCGGCGGAATTCAGGGTGTACAGGACGCCGCTGTCGGTCAGCACAAACAGTGTATTATCGGACCGGATGGCCATATCCCGGATGGACAGATCGTTTGTGCCGTCATTGATGGTACCAAGGGTGCTGATCAATGTACCCGTATCCGCGTCAACCGTGATCAGGTTCCATATGGTGGGGGCACCTTCTCCTGTGCCGTCTGATGTCTTCCGCACGGCAAAGGTCGTGGCACCATCGGAGGTCACGGCCAGTCCAACCAGGCTGTCGCCGTCGCCCGGATTGCCGATCAGCGTTTCTGTCGGACCGGTGGGAACAACCGAGACAAGCGTGCCCTGCTGATCCACGGTACCGTCGTTGCCCATGCCGCCCAGCAACAGGGAGCTGCCTTCGCTGCCGATGACAAGCGTATCATCGCCGTCACCGGACACGATAAAGTCATTGCCCTCGCCGCCGATGAAGGTGTCATTGCCAGCACCGCCCTCAAGGTCGTCATTGCCAGCGCCACCTTCCAGCTCGTCATCGCCATCGCCA